>JAGCXZ010000006.1 GCA_017961065.1 Lachnospiraceae bacterium | reverse complement strand
GGCTGCCTTCGCCTTTTCCGATGGGCGCGACCCCTTTCCAGTCCGAACCGTCCCCGTCCGGCTGAATCTTGGGAGAAGGCTCTGCGATCGGTGCCGTCACCGTCAGCATTTCGCCTTCCTCATCCGGCAGCCGTTCGCCTTCATCCTCAAGCGCGATCCTGAATTCATTTGTATTACCGTCAAAGGTATCCACCGGGATACCGGCTTCAAATCCCGTATCCGTTTTGAAGAACCCTTCAACCGGCGTTCCCGTATCGACTGCTTTTCCGTTCTTTGCGGTATAGATGACACCGTTTGCCTGCCGGAGATACTCGGCCCAGTAGGTGTTGATATAGGCCGTAAAATTGTTGCTGAGCGCCTTGGCCGAAGCATTGATATAGAGGTTCTCTCCGTCGCAGACAGCCTTAAGGTTCTTTAAGTTGGAGTTCGAAAAAACAGCGTCATACAATATAGAGTCCCACTGGTTGATGCTGCCGGAAAACTGTTTGGATGCAAAATAAGCTTCCGCCTCCTCTTCCGTCAGTCCGGTCATTTCTTCCGAAACGACCTCTTCGAAGGCCGGAACCGGCAGGTATTCGTTTGCCGCCTCCGGATTCTGCGCCACGTCCTCCCAGTTAAAGACTGTGGCCGCTCGCATTCCGATCTGCGCGGGATTGCCCAGATCTTCCAGTGGGATCGAAAATTCCAGTGTCTTTCTGTCTGCCGATAACTTGTCCTCAACTACGGCAGTCGTTCCCTGCAGGCCCTCCCATTCACCGGAATCGCCTTCATAAACATACAGGATATCCGTTTCCAGAACATAATCCGCACCGCTGTTATACAGGTGATCCGACACATCGTTATTGGTATCAAAATAAATATGCCAGGTGTCGAAATTCCCGGAACTGGACAGTTCCATTTTGCCGTACAGCTTCCCGTCATATGTAAAAGCGGAAAGTTTTCGGATCACACCGCCGCCGTCACTGATCGGCGTGATATAGTTCCAATCGTCCCGGTCTCCGTCGATCATAACGGGCATTTCCGCTTCATCAGCCAGGACCGTTGTCCCAACCGGCACGGAAAATACCGGAAGCAACAGGGCGATCGTTGAAAAGATCATGCACAACTTTTGTATCCTGCGTTTCATATTTACTCCTTTGGTGAAAACAGGCAGGACATGATCATGATCCTGCCTGTTTCAGCCTGCTGGTTTATTGATCAGTTATTGTATCCGTTCTCAGCGAAGTATTCATCCAGCTGACGCTGTACTTCAGCTACATACTCGTCGATGCCGGCATTCTTCAGTTCAGCCTGTGCATCCGGGAAATTGGATTCATAATCAACATATCCACACTCGATCGGAACAAATCTCTGGTTGATAACCTCGTTGATGGCTGTTTCGATCTCTACTACATTCGAGTTGTCAAAGTGGAATGCGATCACGTCAGAAGTCTTTGCGTTGTCATCCCATTCCTGATACTCCTTGATGAACTCTTCGGATACATCAGATGTGAACAGCGTGTAATTTGCGTTTCTGAACATCCACTCATAGAAGTATCCTTCAAATCCGGGATCATTCAGAACGATCCTGCCGTTTTCGAGCTTATAGTTTTCTCCTTCCGGTCCGTAGAGACAGAAGAGGTAGTTCTCCTGATTCTTGTACAGCCAGTTTAAGAACTTCATAGCGCCTGCGGGATTTGCAGCGCTGTAAGGTACGCAGAGCACTTCACCGCCGCAAGCCGTGATGAACTTATCGGCATCCGGATTCAGCAGATAGGATTTCAGGGTTGCGTTCGGATCGTTGGAGCGAACCGCCGAGCTGATCTCATTTTCCTTGCCCAGAGATCCCTCTACCCAGAGGTATGTTCCCGGCTGCATACGGGAATCACGCTCATTGTAGTTCGTTGTCAGCTCGTCCTTGTAAAGACCTGCTTCATACATGCTGTGGTTGAAGTCTGCAACCTGCTTGAATGCGTCTGTCTCAAAATAGGAGTAAGCCTTCTTGGTGGTCTCTCCGTATACAACAGAATCGGCGTATGCGCACCATGTGTACTGTTCATCTGCAAAATTTCTTGTCAGGGGCTTAAAGATTACGTCAGCAGGTCCCTTCATTTCCGGATACTGCTCGGCAACCTTGGTCGCATATTCCTTCAGGTCGTCCGCTGTCTTGATCTCTTTCATGCCGACACCTTCCAGAAGATCCTCTCTGACGCAGACCAGCTGATACATGCAGCTGGAAGGAGCATATGCGGAAGGGATACCGTACTGCACGCCGTCAACGACACCGCCTGCCAGCTGGGATTCCGGAATGACCTTGAGCATATCGGGGCAGTTTGCCTTGATCAGATCATCCAGAGGCTGACACTGGGATTTGTTAACCATGCTGGACAGATCCGGAAGACCGTCCCAGTAGAGGTCGATCGTTTCGTTTGCTGCGAGCATGATATCCTTCTGCTCCCAGTACTGATCCCATCCCTTGTAGATCAGTTCCACCTGAATACCGACTTCTTCGGCAAGACGCGGATTCAGTTCGTTGTTAATGAAATTAGCCATGGCATCGGTTTCTTCACCCGGATAAAGGATGACAACCTTTTCCGAACCGCCTGCGGATGCTCCCGTATCCGCGCTTGCGGTATCAGCAGCACCTGCGTCCGTTGCGGCGCCTCCGTCCGTTACCGCCTGATTGCCGCAGCCGGCCAGACACGCTGCCAGCATACTGATGGAAAGTAACAATCCCAAAACTTTTTTCTTCATTTGTTTTCCTCCCTTTTGTGAGTTTGCTTTGTTTTCTATTCTTTAACAGCACCCGTCATGATACCGTCAACAAAATACTTCTGGATGAACGGATACAGGAAAATAATGGGCCCTATCGTGATCATCGTAACTGCCATCTTTACGGTTTCCGCCGGCAGTTTCAGGTTCGCGGCCGCGCCGGATGGTATCCTTCCGCTGCTGATCGCATTGACATTGGATAGGATGTTATATAAGAAATACTGCAGCGGGAACTTGTCTCTGTCGTTTATGAACATCAGCGCGTTCCACCAGTCATTCCAATAGCACAATGCATACATCAGTCCGACGGTCAGCATTGCCGTTTTGCAGAGCGGGATCGCTATTTTCCAGTAGATCTGGAAGTAATTGGCACCGTCAATCTTGGCCGATTCATAAAGGGACGCGGGAACCGCCTCAAAATAGGTCCGCATCAGGAACATGTTCCAGACGCTGAACAGGGATGGCAGGATCAGACCCGCATAGGTGTCCTTCATGTGATACCAGTTCACGCAGACGTAATACCAGGGGATCAGGCCTGCGGAGAAGATGATCGTGAAGTTGCAGATGTAGGCGATCACGTTTCTGTATTTCAGATCCTTGATCGAGATCGCGAACGAGATCATGCTCGTGACCAGCATGGAAGCCAGCGTTCCCACGATCGTAATGCCGATCGTAACCCCGTATGACCTTAAAATCCTCACGCCGCTGTGCGCAAACAGGTAAAGGTATGTGTCTTTAGAAAAGTTCTGCGGAATGATCGAATATCCGTATTTCATTACTTCCGTATTGTCGGAGAACGAAACGCTCAGAACCATGATCAGCGGGTAGAGGCAGCAGACCGCAAAGAACGCGATCACGAAGTACGCCACTGCTTTTACCCAGAAATCTGCGGAGAATAATCTGGTTTTTCTAGTCATCAGAACAGCCCTCCCCCGTCATTAACCTTTTTCGCAAGTTTATTGGACAGCGTTACCAGGATCAAGCCCATAACGGACTGGAACAGACCGATCGCCGTTGTATAGGAGAATCCCAGGGAACGCATCGCCGAATATACGTAGGTATCGATAACGGCCACTTCGTCATACAGCAGGGAGTTGTTCCCGACAATACCGTAGATCATGCCGAAGTCACCAAAGAAGATCCTGCCGATCGCAAGGAGGGAAAGGATGACTACCGTCGGCTTGATCAGCGGCAGCGTGATGTGTATGATCTGCTGGAATCTGTTGGCGCCGTCAACACTTGCCGCATCATATAAGGAACTGTCAAAGTTGGTCATCGCAGCCATATAGATAATGGAGTTATATCCGCACCATTTCCATACATCCGCCGTAATGATGATCCCTTTCCAGTATTTCTTCTCCGCGTACCAGCGGATGATGTCGTGGCCCGTGCTCTGGAGCAGGCGGTTGATCATACCGGTATCTGTCGAGAAGAACGCGTATACGATCGCGCCTACTACGACCCAGGAAAGGAAATACGGAAAAAACATGGCGCTCTGTGTGATCTTCTTGAAGTATTTTCCCCTGACCTCATTGAAACAGATCGCGATCAGGATCGGGAAGAAGGTTCCGAAGATCAGTCCGAAGAAGTTAATGAACAGAGTATTGTAGATAACTTTCGGACCGAGTCCCGTACCGCCCGTAAAGAAGTACTTGAAATTGTAAAGCCCGACGAATTCACTTCCGAAAATACCGTCGCGGATGTTGTATTTCGTAAATGCCATCCAGATCCCGGCCATCGGAACATAACTGAAAAGAATAAGAACGATCAGTGCCGGAAGACACATGATGTAGAGCTGTCTGTTCTTTTTCAGTTCCTTTACGACTGTGTTTTTTTTGCCCATAGCTTTTCCTCTTTATTCGTGGTCATTCAAGAGTTACGGATTTCATCAGATCGAAAAAGTGCTGTTCATCTTCTTCCGTATAATAGATCTTTCCGTTCAGCGCCTCTTCCTTCAGGATCATCATTCCCGTTGTACAAAAGCGGTTCCCTTTGAGAAGGTAATCCCGCGCTCCCTTCTGCAGGGATGTCGTACAGGGGTAATCGCTCAGTGTGTTGTTCAGATCCTTGTATAGGTGTATGTAGAGCATGTGGCCGTTCTCGCCGTCGCTGTAGCGGAACATCAGGTCTGCCACATTCGTAATGTTCCTGTTTTTCCCGATGATCGTCTCAAGCCGTTTATCGTAGAGCCAGCTGGAACTCCAGAAACCTTTCATATCCAGTTCCGGATAGTACTTTGCGAAGAAATCCAGCGCCAGCTTCATGGAATTGTGCATCCGTTCCGGTGTATATCCTTCGCCGCCCGGAATATGCAGCGCGATCAGATAGTCTCCCTTTTTCAGGACCTGTTCGTATTCGGTAAGATCGATCGTGATCAGGCGATTCTCGGTATAGCCGACCGGGTTCATATAGTAGCCGGTGATCCCTGAGGCGCTTTCCTCCTTGGTGGTAGTGAAAGTGCCTTCGTTTCTTGCGCCGCGAAGCGCATATACGTATCCGGTATCAGGCTTTGGCGGTTCGTTTTTTTCTTCTTCGCTGTCTTCCGTATCTTCCGGATCCGGCGGCCAGGAGAGCAGCTGTCCTTCGCTGTCATATGTACAGCCTTCATCCGGGATCCCGATCACTTTTCCGGTCTTTCTGCTTCTGTATAAGCTGAAGCCTTCGCCGTGCTCATACGGGATAAAAAGGAAGCGGTCCAGCAGGAAGATTGTCAGCGTGTAGAAGTTCATTTTCCACGGCATGTCCTCCACATCGATCCGTCCGGTCTCTTTATACCGTTTCATCTGATCTCTTAACATACGGTGAGGGATATCGCTGTAGTATTCCTCCGGGATCCCCCTTCGCTTCATTTCCTCTTCGGCAACGGGTACGCAGGCCAGAAGGATCAGGAAGGCGTAAGCTTCATTATATTTCCCGAGACAATCGGGCATCAGTTCCGTATAGTTGTCGATATCGTATTTATTTCTCTGCGAACACATGTCCCAGACAAAGAACCTGGAAAACAGAAGTGCCGTTTCATCGTTTTCGATCGCCGCAAGCGTCTCGTCGAGGAATCCTTTCCGGTCCGGATCCAGGTCATACGGTGCGAGCAGCTTCTCATAATAGGAACGATCGATCAGCTCTTTGACCCCGTCCGGTTTATATAAGGAAAACGCTTCCGCAAAACCTGCCGGCAGTTTGCGCATCCCCATATGCTCCAGAATCTTCCTGTAGTCTGTTGTCTGTGCTTTGTTGTCCATTTGTTTCGTACTTTAAATATCTCGTTTCGTTATATTGTTTCGTTGTTTCGTAATCATGATAACACTTTTATTTTCGTTGTTCAATGTATGATTTTACCATTTTTTATTCTCTATTTTTGTGAAAAAGTACATACTTGTTTCGTTGACAACGAAACAGAATCTGTGTATGATAATAGCAGTTGCGAAACAAATTCTGATGGAGACAGGGATCATGAGCACGATCAGAGATGTGGCCGCTTTGGCAAAGGTTTCACCGGCGACGGTTTCCCGCGTTTTGAACCATGATACCAAATATAAGATGACCGACGAAACGATCGAACGCGTCTGGAAGGCGGTTGCGGAACTGAACTATAAAGCTCCCTCCTCTTCCGGAGACAGACTGCGTCCGGTCAGGAACCCGGTCAGGGATTCCTCCGCCGCGCACAAGTTCGGCTGTATCATGAACGTACAGGGCGGAAAATACAACGATCCCTACTATCTGACGATCCTGTCCGGATTCGAAAAACTGATCATGGAGAAGGGGTATGACATCTCCTTTATCCGCACCAACGAAGAACTCGAGGATCCGCAGATCCTTTATAAGACCTTTGATGAACCGGTCAGCGGTCTGATCATCATGAATACACTGACGGATGAGACCTTTGACTATATCAGGAAACAGACCCCGTACATCGTCGGGATCGATACGGCTCACGATACGATCGACAACGTTGCCTACGATCATTACGGCGCTGCCATTATGGCGGTGGAGCACCTGTATGCGCAGGGTTATCGTGAGATCGGTTTTATCGGCGGGGATGAGTCCGAAATGAGAAGAAGCCGCCGGTTTAACGGCTATTTTGCAGCTCTTCACGGCCTGGATCTTTGCTTTAATGCTGACTGGGTCCTCGCAAGCGGCTGGGATGAGGAAATCTGCGACAGGAAGATACGAAAGGCATATGCCGAGGGGAAGCTTCCAAGGGCATTTTTCGTTGCCAGTGATACGATGGCGATCGGTGCGCTGCATACGTTCTTTGATCTGGGGCTCTCCGTTCCGGAAGACATCGCAGTCATCGGGCTTTCCAATATCGAGATATCCAAGTATTCCAACCCGCCCCTGTCCACCATTGGCCTGCCGATCCGCGAAATGGGAATGGTCGCTGCAGATCTTCTGCTTGGAAGGATCGCAGGCGATACGCTTCCCACAAGGGTCGTGACTCTCGGCGCGGAACTGATCCGTCGATCCAGTACATAAATTTATATAATAAAACGGAGCAGATATTGTCTGCTCCGTTTTTTTGCTGTCTGTAATTGCTCTTACGGATAATAACGCTTACAGAAGCTTCTTCATTTCATCATATACAAACTGCACTTTCGGACCAACCACAACCTGAACGGATGTTTTGGACGGACGGATCACACCGGGAGCGCCTGATTTCTTGATGGTCTTCTCATCAACCTGCGTATAGTCGCTGATCTCGGTACGGATCCTGGTTGCGCAATAGTCCATATCCTTGATATTTTCCTTGCCGCCAAGGCCCTGCAGGATGATCTGTGCCATTGCCGTGAAGTCATCGTTAGCCAGTTCGATCTTGGATTCTTCTTCCTCTTCGTCATCATCTTCACGACCCGGTGTCTTCAGATCAAACTTGGTGATCACGAGACGGAATACGAAGTAGTAGATCACTGCGAATACAGCACCGATCGGCAGCAGCAGCCAGGGATTTACAGCCATGGGAGCCTTGAAGCTTAAGATCCAGTCTACAAGACCTGCACTGAAGTTAAAGCCTACACGGAACGGAAGCAGTGTACAAATGAATGCCGAAATACCGGTCAGGAGTGCATGTACCAGATAGAGGCCGGGAGCAAGGAACATGAAAGCGAATTCCAAGGGCTCCGTGATACCTGTGAAGATGGATGCAAGTGCACCGGCAACCAGAAGAGAAGCAGCCGCTTTTTTCTTGTTTGTCTTTGCCGTATGGTACATTGCAAGCGCACCGGCGGGAAGACCGAACATCATAACAGGGAAGAAGCCTGTCATGTACTGACCTGTAACACCAAGCGTACCTGTGCCGCCCCAGAAGTTACCCAGATCGTTGATACCTGCCGTATCAAACCAGAATACGGCATTCAGTGCGTGATGCAGACCCAAAGGGATCAGTGCACGGTTCAGCATTGCATAGATACCGGAGCCGACAGCGCCGAGTCCGACGATAGCCGTACCGAATGCAACAAGGCCGTTGTAGATCGCGGGCCATACAAAGTACAGGATCGCAGCTGTCACGATCGACACACCTGCCGTAACGATCGCAACGCATCTCTTGCCGCTGAAGAATGCGAGCCAGTTCGGCAGTTTCGTGTTACGGAAGCGGTTATAGCAGCCGGAACCGATCAAACCTGCAAGAATACCGATGAACGCGTTCTGGATCTTGCCGAATGCAGCCGGAACTTCAGATACGTCCACGCCCTTATACATGGCAACCGCACCGGAGCTTAAGAGCGTGGTGATCATCAGCCAGGAAACAAGGCCCGACAGAGCACTTGTACCGTCATGATCCTTAGCCATACCAACAGAAACACCGATCGCGAACAGAAGCGGGATCTGGTCAATGATCGCCGATGCCGCTTTGATACAGAACGCAGCGATAATGCTGTTTGCGCCCCATCCCGTCGGGTCGATCCAGTAACCGATACCGTACAGGATACCTGCCGCAGGCAGACATGCTACCGGCAGCATGAGTGATTTTCCGATCTTTTGCAGATACTTCATCATAAGAATTTTCCCTCCTTTTTACTTATCCTCATAAGTTTTCCTGCATAAAAGTTTTGAGTGCAGCCAAAGCTGCTTCTTCATCTTCTCCCTCGATGGTTATTGCCACCGTCTGATCCTTCTGAGCTCCCAGTTTCATAATGGAGATCAGTCTTTTGGCATCTGCTTCGGCATCGCCGACACGGAGAACAATATTGCTCTTGAAGCCGCTCGCCAGTTTTGCCAAAAGGCCGGCCGGCCTGGCATGAATGCCCAACTC
>JAGCXZ010000066.1 GCA_017961065.1 Lachnospiraceae bacterium | reverse complement strand
TTCGCGATCGTGCTGTTCATGCCATCAACCGGCTTTTATCTCTACACATTTGACGCGCAGTTCCTGTTCGCGTTCCTGTTTTTGCTTGCACTTTTCCTGACCGTGATCCCGATGACGCGCAAAAACGGCGCCGCGTCGATCGTTTCCGCGGTCTTTGCGGGGCTTGTCTGGGGGATCGTGCTCTGCATGGAGCCGGTCAGCATCCTTTTGATCTTAGCGGTGCTCTTTCTCGGACGCACCGGTAATCTGAAACTCTATGTTTCGGCGATCATGATCGGGATCGCGATCGTCGTAGTCTTCATATTGGCCTTTATCATGAGCTCAGCCATGGAGGAGACGATCACGGAACTCCTGCCGTGCTTCTTTGCGCGGTTCAATCCGTTCGACTTATCCTTTACGGATGTTATATCCCGGTTTAACGAGAAGATCGACGCGCATCAGCGTGCGATCTCCGAGAACTGGTATGTGCTCTTTAATGCGGACGGGGAAGGCTATACGCAGATGCAGATCCGCTGGGTACAGCTGGGGAGTCAGATCCTCTATATGTTCATGCTGATCCTCTCCATTGCCTGCAGTTTCTATATGATCCGTTCCAAACATCCTCGGATCATGCCGGTCTTAAGCGGCGTGATCGCCGGTTTCTTCACGATCTTCCTAAGCTCCGCGCAGGAACACAACTATCCGTTCTATCTGATGCTGATCTTAATGACGGCCGCCATCAGTCTGCAGTACATGTATGAAAATCACCATGCGCTGGCTGATGAGAACCTGCATAAGATCCTGGGCGACGAAGAAGAAGGCGAACCGGTGAAACAGGAAGAGGAAGTGGAAACGGAAGAGGAGCGTGCCGCCTTTATCGCACGTGCGCAGGCGCTGATCTTTGTAGGCATGAACGAAGAATACTATAAACAGATCAAGCTCTCCGAGGCACGTCAGGCAGCACAGAACGCGGCAGAACGTCCCGCAAGACCCGTCAAAACGGAAGCTCCTGCAGAAGCTGCAGAGGTTTCCAAATCCGAAGATGCTTTAAAACCGGCAGATACTGCCAAAGCTGCGCCTGCATCAAAGGATGCAAAGCCGTCAGATACAACCAAAACCGCAGGAACAGACAAAGAAGACAAGACCGAGCACTTCGCGGATGATTTTGACGATCTGAACGAAGATTTCGATAAGCCGGAACCGGAAGCAGCAGCCAAAGATCAGAAAAAGGAAGTCGAGTACCTCGAGAACCCGCTGCCCGTTCCTAAGAAGCACGAACATAAGGATCTGGATTTTGACAGGGTGAACGAAAAAGACGACGATCTGGACTTTGATTTTCCCGACGATTCGGATGATGATCTGGACTTCGACAACGATTATGATGTCTAGGAACTAGGGTGTTGCAAATTTTGAGATTATTCTATATAATAGCAAAGTATGAACGCTTCCGTGGCTCAGTTGGTAGAGCAACGCATTCGTAATGCGTAGGTCGCCGGTTCGAGTCCGGCCGGGAGCTCTTTTTTTCTATCCGGATGTTTTCCCGCCTAAGCGGGATCTGTTAACAGTGGGAGTAAAATATGGCGCAATTATGGGGCGGACGTTTCACTTCTGAAACGGACGGACTGGTTTATCAATTCAATGCTTCCATATCTTTTGACCGGCGTTTTCTGAATCAGGACATTGCCGGCAGTATCGCGCATGTCACGATGCTTGCAAAGTGCGGCATCTTAACCGACAAGGAGCGCGATGCGATCATCTCCGGACTGGAAGGCATCCGCGCGGATGTGGCATCGGGTAAACTCACCATTACGGATGAATACGAAGACATACACAGTTTTGTCGAGGCGAATCTGATCGAGCGGATCGGGGATGTCGGCAAGAAGCTGCATACCGGAAGAAGCAGGAACGATCAGGTGGCTCTTGATATGAAACTCTATGTACGGGACGAGTTAAAAACCGTACAGGAGGAACTGAAGAACCTGCTGCAGACCCTGCATGGGATGATGGAAGCGCATCTGGAAACGTATATGCCAGGCTTCACGCATCTGCAGAAAGCACAGCCGATCACGCTTTCACATCATCTCGGCGCCTATTTTGAGATGTTCAAGCGTGACTACATGCGGCTGGACGATATATATGAACGCATGAATTTCTGTCCGCTCGGTGCAGGAGCACTGGCCGGGACGACTTATCCGCTTGACAGAGATCTGGTAGCCGAACTCCTCGGGTTCTACGGACCGACGCTGAACAGCATCGATTCGGTTTCCGACAGGGACTATCTGATCGAGTTCTTAAGCGCGCTTTCGCTGATCATGATGCATCTGTCCCGCTTCAGCGAGGAGATCATCCTCTGGAATTCCAACGAATACGGTTTCATTGAACTCGATGATTCCTATTCGACGGGTTCCTCGATCATGCCGCAGAAGAAAAATCCGGATATCGCGGAACTGACGAGAGGAAAGTGCGGAAGAGTCTACGGTGCCCTGCAGGCGCTGCTGACAACGATGAAAGGCCTTCCGCTTGCCTATAACAAGGATATGCAGGAAGACAAGGAGTTTTCCTTTGACGCGATCGATACTGTAAAAGCCTGCCTGGAACTCTTTGACGGGATGCTGAAGAGCATGACGTTCCGTAAGGACGTGATGGAGAGATCCGCAATGAAAGGGTTCACCAATGCTACGGATGCTGCGGATTATCTGGTCGGCAAAGGAATCCCGTTCAGAGACGCGCATGCTTTGATCGGAAAGCTGGTTTTATACTGCATTGAGCAGAACAAGAGTATCGAGGAGCTCTCTCTTGCAGAGCTGAAAGATATCTCGCCTGCATTTGAAGAAGATATCTATGATGCCGTCTCACTGGAGACATGCGTCGGAAAACGCCTGACAAAAGGTGCCCCCGGGCCCGATGCCATGCGTGAAGTCATTCAGGTAAATGCCGTTTTCCTGGATCTGATCGGTCAGAAGGAAAACTGAGGATAAGTAAGAGGAGGAAAGAAAGATGAGTGAGAAATTAAGAGTCGGGATCCTTGGCGGAACCGGAATGGTCGGACAGCGTTTCATCAGTCTGCTGGAAAATCATCCCTGGTTTGAAGTGGTATGCATCGCAGCATCCGCAAGAAGCGCCGGTAAAACATATGAGGAAGCCGTGAACGGCAGATGGAAGATGACAACACCGATGCCGGAAGCCGTTAAGAACATGATCGTCATGAACGTGGCGGATGTGGCAGATGTTGCGGCTAAAGTTGATTTTGTCTTCTCGGCCGTTGATATGACCAAGGAAGAGATCCGCAATATCGAAGAAGCCTATGCAAAGGCAGAAGTACCCGTTGTCAGCAACAACTCCGCACACAGATGGACGGATGACGTTCCGATGATCATTCCCGAGATCAATGCGGATCATGCGCAGATCATCGAAGCGCAGAGAAAGCGCCTTGGCACGCAGAAAGGCTTCGTAGCCGTTAAGCCGAACTGCTCCATTCAGAGCTATACACCGCTCCTTGCCGCATGGCAGGAATTCGAGCCGGTGGAAGTTGTGGCATGCACTTACCAGGCGATCTCCGGTGCCGGCAAGACCTTCAAGGACTGGCCGGAAATGGTGGAGAACGTAATTCCGTATATCGGCGGAGAAGAAGAAAAGAGTGAGCAGGAACCGCTCAAGATCTTCGGCCATATCGAAAACGGTAAGATCGTAAAAGCCGACAAGCCGCTGATCACGACCCAGTGCATCCGCGTTCCCGTGCTGAACGGACATACCGCTGCCGTATTTGTACGCTTTAACAAAAAGCCTACCAAAGAGCAGTTGATCGAAAAGCTTAACGCTTTCTCCGGTGAGCCGCAGGAACTGAAACTGCCCAGCGCGCCGAAGCAGTTCATCCGTTATATGGAAGAAGAGAACAGACCGCAGGTTACGCTTGATGTCGACTACGAGAACGGCATGGGTGTGAGTGTCGGCCGTTTAAGAGAAGATACGGTCTATGATTACAAATTCGTAGGACTGTCCCACAATACGATCCGCGGCGCTGCCGGCGGAGCGATCCTTTGTGCGGAGTTATTAAAGGCTAAAGGATACATCTAAGACATGGAAGATCTCAAGTATCAGATCGATCTGCTTACGGCGCTCAATGAACGCCTGATGGCAAGTGAGCATATATACCGTGCGATTTCGGAGTTCAGTGGATATCTTTATATCTACAAGGATTATCGTACCCAGACGGCCGAGCTGATCGGCCCCTGGGATGATGCCGTGGGTGAGAAAGTCACGAGCCTTCCCTATGACGAGAGATATCTGCTCAACCTTCTGCACGATGACGATCTGCGCGCTTACAACGAATCCATCTATGAGATGGAACATCATCATGAAACGGAAGCGAAGATTGAGATCCGTACCAAAACAAAGTTCAACTGGGTCGAAGCCGAAGCCAGGATGTCTTATGACGATAACGGCGATCCGATCGAGAAGATCATAGCGATCCGCGATATCACGAAGCGTAAAACGCAGAACGAAGAGATCGCCTATCTTGCCTACAACGATTCCCTGACCGGACTCTATAACCGGAATTACTTTGTCAGATGTCTGCGCGATATGTGCGAGAAGGCGGAGGCAGAGAAGGTCGGCGTGGAACTTTTGTTCCTCGATATCGATGATTTCAAGAAGATCAACGATTCGATCGGCCTGCTGTTCGGGGATGAACTCGTACAGGGCTTTTCCCTGATGCTCAAAGAATTCCAGAGTGAGAATATGATCGTCGGAAGATTCGGTTCCGATGTCTTTATCGTTGCGATTTATAATCCGCACGGACAGCGCAGTGCGGATCATATCTATAAGACCGTCCGTGAAAAACTGCGTGAACCCTATGTGCTGACCAACAAATCGGAGGTCTATTATACCGTTTCCGCAGGTGTTGCGGAGTTCCCGGAAGCCGGCAAGACGGCGCTCGATCTGATCAAAAACGCTGAGATCGTACTGTCCCGTGCCAAGGAATCCGGCAAGAACAAGATCTGCTATTTCGAATACGAGATCTTGCATGAGTTTGTCAAAAACGTTTCCCTCGAACAGAAACTCAAAGACGCGATCGATAACGAGGATTTCACGATCTATTTCCAGCCCCAGTACGAAGCCGGCACCGGCAAATTAAGAGGCGCGGAAGCGCTCCTTCGCTGGGTGGACGAACACGGACAGTTCATCACGTCCCCTTCTGAATTCATTCCGATCGCCGAAAAGAACGGCGCGATCGTACCGATCGGCTCCTGGGTATTAAAAGAAACGCTCAAGATCATGAACAACTGGCGTATGCGTTTCCGCATCCCGCTGATGGTAGCTGTCAATATTTCCGCGATCCAGCTCGAAAAGGATAACTTTGTGGACTATGTGCAGTCCCTGCTGCAGATGTATGAATTCGATCCCAAGTCACTGGAACTCGAGATCACCGAGACCGCTTTTATCAACGATTACGATATCGTGATCGAGCGGATCAACGTACTCAGAAAACTGGGGATCAAGATCGCTCTGGATGATTTCGGGACGGGTTTTTCATCCCTTTCTTACTTAAAGAACATGCCGATCGATATCTTAAAAATCGACAAGACGTTCATCGATTCCGCGATCGCGGATTCCTCCGCCGGCATCATCACGCAGGCTGTTGTCGATATGGCAGGAAAACTCGGGTTAAAGACCGTTGCGGAGGGCGTTGAGACAAAGGCCCAGCAGGATTTCATGAGCACGATCGGCTGCGACTATATCCAGGGATATTTAACCGGAAAACCCATGTCCAAGATGGATTTTGAAAAGCTGATCATCCGTCAGCTGCCGTAGGTGATCCCATGATCTTACATCAGGAAGAATATCAGCAATTAGAATATCATTTTGCGCACGCGCCCAACGAGATCGCGATCCTTTACGGGGACAGGCAGTGTGATCTGCAGGGCACGATCGCTGCATTCTTAAAGAACAAATCCTATTTCTATTACCGGGCCAGAAGCTGTTCCTCCAGATTACAACTGCAGTTTTTCTATGACGAGATCCGCGAGGAACTGCCCAAAGGCATGAAGATCGATCTGCGCTACTCGGAGATCATTTCTGCCATGCTTTCGATCACCTGTGAGAAACGTGTGATCGTGATCGATGAATTCCATCATATCATCAAGTCCGATCCGGATCTGATCGACGAACTGATCCGTACGGTCCATAACAAGTGGAACAATCAGAAGGTATTGTTTTTGCTCTGCTCAAGCCAGGTGAACTGGGTGGAGCGGGATATGGTTGACCTGCTGCAGAACAAAGCCTATGAGATCAACGCGCTCATCAAGCTCAAAGAGCGCAGTTTTGCAGACTTACGTTCATACTTTTCGGAGTATGATTTTATCGATTCCGTGGTTACGCTCGGGATCTTCGGCGCATATCCGGGGAACTGGAAGATGCTGGATCCTGCGCGTTCGCTGCAGGAAAACATCTGCAGGACAGTCCTGACAAAGGGCAGTTACTTCTATGAGAAAGGCATTCATATTCTGCCTGATGAACTCAGGGAGCCCGCGGTCTATCATACGATCCTGCAGGCGCTCTCATCGGGCCCCAAGAAACTGAATGATATCCATAAACTGACCGGGTTTGAAAGAGCCAAGATCAGCGTTTACCTGAAGAATCTGATCGATCTTTCCATCGTGGAGAAGACATGCTCCTACGATGCGCCCGGACATGACAATGTGCAGAAAGGGATCTACCGGATCACGGATCCGTTCTTACAGTTCTGGTTCTGTTTTGTTTTCCCGCACTATTCCAAGCTGGCACGTATGGAAAGCGACAAGTTTTACCGCAAATATGTGGAAAGCGGTCTGCGTTCCTATGCGGGCTCTGCCTATTCGCAGGTGTGCCGGGAATATCTGCTGAACCTGCACGGCCCGTTTGAGAGCGAGGGCGTCTGGTTCGGGAAAGTCGGAACGATCGATATCATTGCCAGAGACAGGCAGCAACAGACGATCGCCGGCTACTGCAATTTTGAAAAGGTTAAGATGTCATATGCGGATCTGGAATGGAACCGCTACTGCATGGAGCAGGCCGGGATCGGCTGTGACAGATTATACCTGTTCTCTCATCATTCCTTTGACGAAAAACTGAAAAAAGAAGCTGTGTCTGATCCGACGATCGTTTTGGTCGAAGGAGATTTTTAAGACTGCCGGAGGTTCTTTTGGGTAAGAAACTGATCATAACGGAAAAACCGTCCGTTGCGCGGGATTTTGCGTCTGTTCTGCATGTGAAGGGCAGCGGAAAACATTATATGGAAGACGAGAACTATGTGATCTCGTGGTGCTACGGGCATCTTGTGGAGATGGTCTATCCGGAAGTCTATGACATCAAATACAAGACCTGGCGCTTATCAGACCTCCCGTTTCTGCCCGAGAACTATCAGTACGGTGTGATCGAAAAATCAAAGGACCAGTATGAGGTCGTAAACCAATTGCTGCACCGGGATGATATCGATGTTGTCTACTGGGCAGGCGACTCCGGAAAAGAAGGTCAGACGATCGAAGAGAATATCCGTAACTACGGCGGCGTTCGTGAAGGAATGCAGGAACTGCGCGTCTGGATCGATTCGCAGACGGA
>JAGCXZ010000065.1 GCA_017961065.1 Lachnospiraceae bacterium | reverse complement strand
GGCGCAGCTGGTCGACATCGGACCGACCAAACGGATCGAGATCCAGGGGATCTCGGCAACGCTCATGCAGGTGAACGCATCCCTGATCACCGGAACGATTGATGCGGCCGTTCTGTCCCCGCGGATCACGGATCAGGACGCGTCAAATGATGAGGACGCGGTCCATGCCGGCTCCAATGACGGACTTGTTTCGTTCACAGTACCGACCGGGATCAGCACCGTCGGACAGACCTACATGGAAGTGATCCTGACACCGGTCTCGGCGGAGGGTGAAGCCGCTGCGGAATAAGGCGTATCGGAGCGGAGTAAAAAGACTTGCTTTCCATGCGGAAAATGTTGTGCTATAATGTGTGTGCCGCTTGGCGGTATTTCAAGACGGAGGTAGTGGTAAAATGGTAAGCCAGAAGGTAGTGATCAAGAACCCCACGGGGCTGCATTTAAGACCTGCAGGAATCCTGTGCAAGGAAGCTATGCAGTTCAAATCACTGATTACCTTCAATTTCCGTGACAATACAGCGAATGCAAAGAGTGTCCTAAGCGTTCTAGGTGCCTGTGTCAAATGTGGAGATGAGGTTGAGTTTGTGTGCGAAGGCGAGGATGAAGCAGAGGCTCTCAAGACGCTGATAGAGGCGATCGAGAGCGGTTTAGGCGAATAAACGGAGCCGGCGCAGCCGGTTCCTTTTTTTTATATAAAAATTGAGGAGAAACGGGTCCGAAGGGATCCGGAAACGGAGGATGAGAGATGTTAAACGTGAAGCGGTATCGTAGGAATCCGGTATTACATTATCCGGAAAGAGAATGGCCCAACAAAGAGATCGAAGCCGCACCGGTATGGTGCAGTGTGGATCTGCGCGACGGAAATCAGGCGCTGATCGATCCGAGGGTGGTTTCCGAAAAGATGGAATTCTACGAGCTGCTGCTAAAACTCGGTTTCAAGGAGATTGAGATCGGTTTCCCGGCTGCCTCGCAGATCGAATATGATTTTCTGCGTCAGCTTGTTGACAGAAAGAAGATCCCCGAGGGCGTCTGGATGCAGGTGCTGACACAGTGCAGGGAAGAGTTGATCGACCGTACCTTTGAGGCGATCGAGGGAATCGACAACGTGATCTTCCATATATACAATTCCACATCCGTACTGCAGCGCGATGTGGTGTTCCACAAGGATAAGGATGAGATCATCAAGATCGCGGTGGACGGAACGCGCATGGTAAGAGAACGCGCGAAGAACTTCCCCGGCAGGATCATTCTGGAGTACTCTCCGGAGAGCTTTACCGGAACGGAGATGGAGTTTGCTCTTGAGATCTGTACGGCTGTACAGGAAGCATGGGGCGCGACCAGGGAGAATCCGATCATCTTCAACCTGCCTGCCACGGTAGAGATGAACACGCCGAATGTATACGCGGATCAGATCGAGTGGATGAACAAGCATTTCAAGGACCGCGAGAGCATCATCTTAAGCGTGCATCCGCACAACGACCGTGGAACCGGCGTTGCGGCAACGGAACTGGCGCTCCTGGCCGGTGCCGACCGCGTGGAAGGAACACTGTTCGGAAACGGCGAGCGGACCGGTAATGTCGATCTGCTCAATATCGCATACAATATGTTCTCGCAGGGCATCGATCCGCAGCTCAATATCGAGCAGATCAATGAGATCATAGATGTTTACGAGCGCTGCTGCAAGATGACGATCGACGAGAGACATCCCTACGCAGGCAAACTTGTTTTCACCGCGTTCTCCGGCTCGCATCAGGACGCGATCAACAAGGGTGTGCACGCGATGAAGGAGCGGCAGCAGGAGATCTGGCAGGTTCCGTATCTGCCGATCGATCCCGCGGATATCGGCCGGGAATACGAGCCGATCGTCAGGATCAACTCGCAGTCCGGAAAGGGCGGCGTTGCCTATATCATGGATACTTATTTCGGATTCAAGCTTCCGAAGGGCATGCACAAGGAATTCGCGAACGTGATCCAGCAGAAGTCCGAACAGCAGGGTGAGGTATCTCCGGAAGAGATCATGGAGGCCTTCAAGAAGAGTTACATAGACAGGAAAGAGCCGCTGCACTTCCGCAAGCTGCATGTTGCCGACTTAAACGATACGGTGGACAGCGCGTTTGATACGCACATCGATCTGACTTATACTTTGCATGATGTGGAGCAGTCGTTCGAAGCGGTCGGCAACGGCCCGATCGACGCGATCCTGCGCGGACTGCGGGAGTCACTCGACCTCAACGTCAAGGTGCTTGATTACGAAGAACATGCGCTGCAGGGCGGTGCCAACGCGCAGGCGGCAGCCTACATCCATCTGCTTGCGGCGGATGACGGACAGGTCACCTACGGCGTGGGCGTAAGTTCCAACATTACGCGTGCTTCCGCAAGAGCGATATTCAGCGCGATCAACAGATTACAGCTGATCAAATAACGGATAAAAAAAGAGCGGATTCAGAGAAGAATCCGCTTTTTTTCTTCCTGCTTTCTTCCCGCAAACCACTGCAGGATCAGAAGCAGGAGATAGAAATAAGCCGTGATATACACCGGAAAATAGTACTTGAAATAAGACGCCGGCGCGAGGATGAACACGATGAACCAGTGCGCGAGAACCCCGCCGGTCAGGAAGAATGAGAACCATCTTTTTTTGAACAGTGCGGTGATGCAGAAGACGGCGATTAGGATCAGCGGAATGAACAGGTTGTAGGACAGGCTCTTCACGATGCTGATGCCAAGAGACACGATCCCGTTTCCGGTCTCTATATGGTAGGGCATGGCGGCATAGCAGAACGCGCCGATCCTGGTTTTTAGGAACACGCCGGGATTATGGAGAAAGATCCGCTTGAGGGCGGCGGCGTACTCGAAGAATTCCGTTACGCCGGCTTCCTCTCTGACACCGACAAAGCCTTCCTGATAGAGGATCAGGACATCCTCGTAATTGATGTCGCCGTAGTATTCGTTAATGGCATCGATCTTATCCAGGGCCAGGTATCTGTCAACGATCGCAAGATCCTCCGCGTTGGCTTCCCGGTCGAGACCGTTGCGGAACATGTTCGTGATCGTGTAGGCATAGAACGGCTTCATGCGGTCATCCGCCGCGGCACCCATCTCTCTGGCTACAAGACCGTTCTGCGGAACGGATACCAGATACTGGATGAAGAGCATCACAAGGAGAAAGATGCAGAAGGTTTTTCTGCTGCGTAATTCGTGATAGACAAACAGCATCAGGATGGGCAGCAGGACCAGCAGATAGATCCCTTCCGTTCTCCACTGCGTCAGGATGGCACCGAGCAAAAGAAGCAGAACGGCCTTTGACTTTGACAGCGGACGTTTGCGGATCAGATCAAAGAGCAGTGTGCTGATCAGAAGCAGGTAAAGCAGGAAATAGACCGGCAGTCGGTGCGCGCT
>JAGCXZ010000064.1 GCA_017961065.1 Lachnospiraceae bacterium | reverse complement strand
TTCTTTCACTTGCTTTTGAATTGGTACTCATTTTGCGTTACGCCTCCCTTTATTATTTTTTCACAATTATTGTGATTATAACACAACCGCATTTTAATTGGTAGAGTTTTAACAAAAAGATTTCATAAAAAAACAGCCCGGGCATTTCGTGCCGCGGGCTGCGTTCCGATCGGGTTATATCTCCAGGTCCATCTGAACCTCTTTGGCTGCCTCCTCCTTGAACTCCTCCAGCCGGTCCGGGGAAACATCCGGCAGTTCGTCAAGCGACTTGACGCCGAACGAACGCAGGAACTGTTCCGTTGTGCCGAACAGGATCGGCTTGCCGGGTGCGTCCAGTCTTCCGAGTTCCTGGATCAGGTTCAGTTCCAGGAGTTTGTTGACAGCGTGATCACAGGATACTCCTCTGATCTTCTCTATCTCCAGCCTTGTTACGGGCTGCTTGTAAGCAATGATGGAAAGCGTTTCCAGGGTAACATCGGTAAGCGCGTAGTTCTTCGGCGCCTTGGCGATCTTGACGATATGCTCGAACATCTCGCTCTTGGAGCACATCTGCACATGATCCTCAAGGAACGTCAGGGTGATGCCTCTCTTTGCATCCGCATCATAAACGGTCTGCATCTCATGAAGGATGTTTGCGGTCTCCTCCTCATTGCGCCCGATCACGGCTGCCAGCCTGGCTATGGATACCGAATCTCCCATGGAGAACAGGATCGCTTCGAGCGCGCCTTCCGGATCCGGGATGGGTTCCAATTCCGCCTCAAGCGTTTCTTCCTGTTCCGCAATGCTCTCCGGATTCTCTTCCGGCTGAGCGATCTCTATTTTATCTGCGATATTTACAACATTATTCATCTCTTATGCAACCTTGGATGTGATCATGATATCTTCGAACAGATCCTCCTGCGCGATCATGATCTTGCCGATCTTGATCATTTCGAGGATGATCAGGAATGTTACGATGACATCCATTCTCGAAGTCTGTTCCTGCAGCAGTTCGCGGAAGCTGAAGGATTTGTGGAAGCGGATGTAATTCTCGATGTACTCCGTCTTCTCCTCCAGATTGACCTCATCCTTCTCGATCTTGCCGAATCTGGAACGTACCGGATCCACCTTATCGATCTGCCGTTTCATGACGGATTTGAAAATATGGTTCAGTTTGGCAAGATCCATGTCGCCGACAAGCTTCTCGTAATCGATCGGCTCCTTGTAATCCGCAACGCCCTCGGGCAGAGTCGCTGCCTTGAACCATGTCCTTCCGGCATCGATCTGCATGTCCTTGAGTTCAAAGGACATGTATTTATACATCTTGTATTCGATCAGCTTCTCTACAAGTTCGGCTCTCGGATCCTCTTCCTCGCCTTCCTCGTTCACTTCGGCCGGCAGCAGCATCCTGCTCTTGATATCCAGAAGCGTCGCAGCCATGACAAGGAATTCACTTGCGACATTCAGATCGGCTTCTTTCAGTTTCCGGATATAATCCAGATACTGCTCCGTGATCATCGCGATCGGAATGTCATAGATGTCAACCTTGTTCTTTTCGATCAGATGAAGAAGCAGATCGAGAGGTCCTTCAAAAACCTGCAGTTTCACGTTAAGACTCATCTTTACTCCCTTTTTGGATCGTAAGGCATACGATCTCGGCTTTATTGTTGATCCGGATCGGGATCGAATGGGAACCAATCCCCCGGCTCAGATACATTGTCGAACTTCCTTCCGTAAAGATCCCCGCGTCATATTTGGGGAAAAAGCGGATCCCCGGAGAAACCAGGCCGCCGATCCCCGGAAGGTTGATGATCCCGCCATGCACATGACCGGAAAGGACCAGATCGGCACCCCACCTCGCGTACGCCGGAAAATGATCCGGGTTATGCGCAAGTAAGATCGTATATCTGGAAGGATCGGGATCCCCGAGCAGTTCCGGAAGCAGTCCCGGATCCAGATGCTTCGGTCTTACCTTACGATAAAATGCGTATTCGAGGTTCAGACCGCAGATCTCAACATTGTATTGCTGCAATACAACTCTTTCGTTATCCAGCAACGGTACGCCGGCTTTGTCCATCGCAGATTTCAGGTCATCGAATTCGTGCGGGAACTTCTTTCTGTCCTCGTTAAATGCCTGTTCATGATTCCCGAATCCATAATATACCGGATACTTCGCAGCGACCTGTTCGATGAAACGAACGGTCTTGGAAAAATCAAAACTGACGTCCCAGCCGGATGTGACCATATCACCGGCAAAACAGACGATATCCGGAGCAAATGCATCGATCGCATTCAGAAGCGGCTCGTTTCCGTTGCCGTAATCATGATTGTGCAGATCGGTAAGCAATGCGATCTTTAACCGGTCGCACGATATCTTATCCGTCGTCAGCGTGCAGGACACACTCCGAAAGCCCCTGCTCTGCAGATAAACAAACACAGCAAGGCATGCGATCAGGAGGACCGCAGGGATCACTACTATCATCAATTGGCATAACTCCGTTGGTCAGTTTCGGCAAAGCATTATCACTAGATATTGTATTATGTGGGGGTATTTTTGTCAAGAAATGAACTAAATATTGTATGCGGCCGCTTTCCGGGCGGCAATGAAAGGGAGATAACAAAACGGGGAAGCGTTTCAAACGCTTCCCCGTCCATTTGTCATCTTTTCAAAAGGTTTGATTAAAATGCTGCAAGAACAGCTTCTGCCTGTGCTAAAGCAGCTTCTGCCTGTGCAACCCATGATGCAAATGCAGGATTAGCCTTTGCCAGATCCTTGCATGCTGCAACGTTGCCTCTTGCGATGCGTACGTACTCAGCAAGAAGACCCTTTAAGCCTGCTCTTGCCTGAGCAAGATTGTAAGCCTGTGCAGTGATCAGTGTAGC
>JAGCXZ010000063.1 GCA_017961065.1 Lachnospiraceae bacterium | reverse complement strand
TGCTAAAGTTCAGCTGAGAACTTATAGAGTTAGAATAATACATTTGTGTTATCCCGTTCATCTGGTACATATAGTGATAAATGATTGCAGGTAATCCGCGTGATTGCTTGCAGTTTTTTATATTCAGAAAAAAATGTACACAGATAGTTTATGTAGATTTTAATTGCATCACCGAGGAACCAATTGCATCATTTTCAGACGAATGATGCAATTGGTATTGACAATGAGTATAATGAATGATAGCATTTAATTGCATCATATTCATAATTTTGAGTAAGTTGTTGTATAAGTGAGGATATAAAAATGAGAGCATTTGATTATAGTAATAGATGGGAAAAACTTTTAACGCCTGATATAGTGGCTCTGCTTACGCAAATTCATGAATATAAAGGAGAGCAGGCTTTGTTTGTTGAAGCTAAAGCAGATGCATTGACAAGGCTTGTAGAGATTGCCAAGATTCAAAGTACTGAGGCTTCAAACAAGATTGAAGGTATCTACACTTCCGATGCAAGATTGAAGGCACTTGTAAAGGATAAGACCACGCCTAAGACGAGGAACGAGCGAGAGATTGCCGGATACAGGGATGTACTTAATACAATCCATGAGAGTCATGATTACATCTCGATAAGACCGAATATGATCCTTCAGCTTCACAGAGATTTATATAAGTTTGAAGGTTATGATATCGGCGGAAAGTATAAAGCAGCGGATAACATCATTGAGGAAGAGGACGAACAGGGCAACAAATTTGTAAGATTCAGACCGGTTCCTGCCTGGGAAACGCCTGAGGCAATCGAGAATCTTTGTAATGAATTTGACAAAGCTCTCGGGACCGGGACAATAGATCCGCTTCTTCTGATACCAATGTTTATACTGGATTTTTTATGCATCCATCCGTTTAATGACGGCAACGGAAGAATGAGCAGACTGCTTACATTGCTGATGCTGTACAGAGCCGGATACATCGTAGGAAAGTATATCAGTATCGAGCATCTGATTGAAAAGACTAAAATATCATATTATGAGTGCCTGCAGGAAAGCTCTCTTAACTGGCATGAGGAAGAGAATAATTATGTTCCGTTTGTACAGTATATGCTTGGTGTTATAGTGGCCGCATACAGAGATTTCTCTGACAGAGTAGAGACATTGGTTACAAGCGGCCTTTCAAAGCCTGAGCGTGTGGCTGAACTGATTAAGAACACCTATGGCGAGATCACGAAGTCACAGATCATGGAGAAATGCCCTGACATTAGCCGCATTACGGTAGAAAGAGCACTATCAGAACTTTTGTCTTCGGAAAGTATTATCAAGATTGGTGGCGGCAGATATACAAAATATGTTTGGAACAGAGACAAGGAATAAAGCGTGAATTTACTCTCGAGGGCAAGATTGAGGATAATCTGATGCGTGTTAAGAGCAAAGATGCAGCTCAGGAATTATTGGAAATGACCTTTGGTTAATGGATGCGAGGTTATATAATCCTTTTGGGTACACTTTGGGTACAGTAGCATTTGAACGGTATGAATATATCGAAAAGCGTATCAAATGACACGCGCAAGAAGTACGAAAAGAATAGAAAAAAACGGTTTGAATTTCCCGAGTAAATGAGCTGGAATAATGTATTATCGCTGGATAATGATGAGAAGGGGAGGAATCAAAAATGAGATTTGGGCCTAAAGAGATAATAGATAAAAATGGGCGAAAGGTAATTCTGAGAAATGCGGAAGTTGAGGATGCGAAAGCTCTTATAGAATACCTGAAAGTGACGACAGGTGAAACGCCTTTTTTGATCCGTGAACCTGATGAAGTGACATTATCTTTGGAGCAGGAACAAAATTTTATTAAAGCTAAAATTGATGCACCCAGAGAACTGATGCTGATTGCTACAATAGATGGTAAGCATGCAGGGAATTGTTCCCTGATGACTATCGCACCATATAAGCGGTATGCGCACAGGTGTGACGTGGCAATAGCATTGTATCAGGAATACTGTGGATGTGGCATAGGAAAAATCATGTTGCAGACAGTGCTGGAGGTTGCAAAGAATATCGGATATGAGCAGGCTGAACTTGAAGTGATTTCAGATAATTATAAAGCAATTTCTCTTTATAAGAATCTGGGGTTTGAGAAGTGTGGACATTTCCCGGATAACATGAAATATGCGGATGGCAAATATGCAGATGCGGACCGGATGATGAAAAAATTATAAAGAAACAGGGAGAAGAAGGGATACTGAAAATGATGAAAAAAACGATGTGTATTTTAATGACTGTGGCTTTACTTGGAACAACAGCCTGCTCCGTGGATATTTCATTTGATGCAGATTCTCAGAAAGCGGATACGGATGCCTGGAACCAGATGATGCTTCCGGCATCGACAGTCAACGCGGCGTACACGCCGTATAACAATTCCATTAACATCCAAGCCGGTATTTTAAACGGTGAGATCTACAATGAGAACATGAGCTACGAGCAGAAGCTCGGCGGGATCAGTCCACGCCTGAAAGCATAAAGGAAACCATTCTGATGAATGCGCATCCCCTGCACTATCTGCGCATCAACGCCACGCTCGCGCAGTTTGATGATTTTGATGATTTTTACGGTATCAAAGAAGGGGACGGGATGTATCTCTCACCGGAAGACCGTGTGGCAGTCTGGTGACCGGGGAGAGGCATTGCGGGCGGAAATGAACTTGAGCGGCGCGGGATGCTATGATAATATAAAAACAGATTATTACGTGTAAGAGGGGGAGTATCATATGGCATGTGGCGAAAGCGACCTGGAATTTCGCGAAGTCACTTTAGACGATATTGAAAAGATATATGCTTTCACTTCGGTATATGGGGAGAATTCGTGTCAGCATTCGCCCGTCAGCATGTATTCTCTTTCCGGTAAATACGGCGACCGAACCTGCATCAGGGACGGATTTCTGTTTACGCTCAGAAGCGGTCTTTGCGACGACCGCTACCGCGTGTATCTTGCACCGCTCGGAGAGGGCGATCTGAAGAGCGCATATGAGGCGATCCTTGCGGATGCCGCAGATCATGGCAAAAAGGCAAAGTTTTTCACACTGACAACAAAACATGCCGCCTTTCTGGAGGAACAGTTCCCCGGCGTGTTTGCATACAACAATGAAAGGGATCTGGCAGAATATATTTTCAGTTTCGAGACCATGCGTGATTTTCCCGGAAAGTTTCATGCTAGAAGGCGTACGGAGATCCGGTCGTTCTGGCGGGATTACGATGACAGGGCAGAGGTGTTTCCGATCACGGGGAACGATCTTGACGAAGTGCTTGATTTTGCATATAAATGGCTGAAAGATAACTCCGAGTCCCATGACGAGGAAGCACTGAACCGGGAGATGGTCTGCATCAGAAAGCAGATCGCCGACTATGATAAACTCAAACTCTCCGGAACGATCATCCGGGTAGACGGCTCGATCGGGGCATTCTGCTACGGCGTTCCGTTAAGTGATGAATGTTATGATGTTCTGATCGAAAAAGGAGACAGGCAGTATCCCGGGATCTACCGGGTGCTCAGACAGGAATCCACCCGGCTGAACGTAACCGGTATGCGGTATATCAACTTTGAAGAGGATGTGGGGGTGGAAGGCCTGCGCAGACTCAAAGAATCCTACGGTCCTGAATTCATGATCGAGAAATACGTGGTGACCCAGTTATGAAAAATGTAAACACGACAAAAAAAGGCCTGGCTACCCTCGGGCTGTTATTCATCACATTCTTAGCGGCGATACAGTATGTGTTCCTGCGGAACGTACCCGATACGGTATCGACGTTTTCCTTTGTGTGCATCACTAATGTGATCGGTGCGGTCCTTCTGTTTCCGGTAAGGGCCAAAAACATCATTAAGATCAAAAAGAAGACGGTATTTAAAGGCGCATTCTTTGCGGTCCTTCTGACCGGATTCAACTTTTTTGTGCTGCTTGGATCCAGAGAGATGGATTCGGTTACCGTATCCAGTATCGTCAGTCTGTATTTTGTCTTCATTACGCCGATCCTGCTCCTTCTGCGTAAAAAGGTCAATTTCTTCTCGAGCATAGCGACCGTCATGGCGATCATCGCCCTGCTCCTGATGTTCGGGGGAAATACGGAAGGACTGTTCGGATCGTCGTATGTCTTTTATCTTGTGATTGCGGACGTCTGCTTTGCGGCCTATGTTGTAGGTGTATCGATCCTGGGGGAGGGAGAGGACAGTTCCGTCCTGACCTTTGCGCAGATGTGTTTTGCCGCGCTCTTTTCATTCATCGGCTGGGCCGTGGAAGCTTTCATGGGCAAGACCACACTGACGCTTCCGACAGAAATGAATTTCTGGATCAGCGTGATCTTCATCGGTGTGTTCATCCGCGTTGTATACGGACTGCTGCAGATCTCGTGTCAGAAGCATGTTTCGGCCATCAGCGCATCACTGCTGTTTTCGACTGAGATCATCATAACCATGCTGATGGATCCGATCCTGTGCAAGATCCTCGGAACAACACACACGCCGGCCACTTCCTATCAGGTCATCGGTGCCGTCCTTCTGATCATTGCAACGCTTCTCGTGGATG
>JAGCXZ010000062.1 GCA_017961065.1 Lachnospiraceae bacterium | reverse complement strand
CGACAGGTTCTGATATCTGCCACATCCATGTGCATGAGTGCCCCAATCAGATGTTTGAGCGTATCCTCCGATTCCTGCAAAACTGCACGGAACATGTAATCATTGCCCATGCCATAGAACTTCTTTGCTTTTTCCATGTGATTCCTCCTTGTGATATGCGGGATTAACCCGTAAAGATATGCATCGGGCAGGAATCCATGTGTTTTTCTTCAGGATCCTGCTCTGTAAGATATGAAATGGGTAAGCATAGATCCTTGAAACTATTGTCAGAAATGATCATTCGTCAGACGTGATTTATGCTTGCTTTTAATATAACAGAAACACATTGTGTTTACAAGCGGCGCTTTGCATCTGATTAAAAAAAGGAATACGCGGCGGGATTTATGAACGAAGTTCGCAAAAGACCGCAGAGCCGATGATCATGGCAGCGCCGATGATACCAGTAAGGCTGAGTGGCTCCCTTAAGAAAAGTGCGGAAAAAAGAAGTGCCGCGACGGGATCGATATAACTGAACACAGCGATCGTCTGCACCTTCAAGCCGTCCATGCTTCCAAAATACATGGCATAAGCGATCCCCGTGTGTACGATTCCGAGCACGATCAGCAGAATGATCGAAACCGTGCCGGCGTCTCCGACAGCAAAGCCGCCCGTCGCAAGAAGGTACGGCAGCATAACGATCCCGGCAGACAAAAGCAGAATGGTGGTTCTCTGATAAGCATTGAGCTCCGGTGTCTTTTTGTTCATGATGACAACTGCCGAATAGAAGGCAGCCGCTCCCAATCCCAAAGCAATGCCTCGGATATTTCCGGTCTCAATGCCGTTCTCCGTGATCACTCCCGACACCAGAACCATTCCTGCAACAGAGATCAGTGCGCACAAGGCCTTCTTCCCGGTCAGGCGTTCCTGAAAGATCAGCGGCGACAGCAGCATGACAATGGTCGGTTCCATATAGTAGCAGAGCGTGGCGACTGCAACCGTTGTATGATTATAAGCTTCAAAAAGCAGGATCCAGTTGATCCCGATCATGATACCCGTGATGATGAGCCGCAGCATAATGCCGGTCTGCAGCTTTTCACAGGTGCCGTTCCTTCTGATCCTGACAAGAACAAACAGAAACAATCCTCCCAGAATCCCGCGTGAGAACGCAAGCAGGGCGGAAGAAAGCGGTATATAGCGTCTCAATACACCGACCGTTCCAAAAATCAGCATGGAAGATATAAAAATGCCTAACGATTTTTTGCTGTTTTCTTTCATACGGATTTCCTTTTATAAACGTCAGACCGCCTTTATAAATTGCTCCCGGCAGTTTCCCGCGCCATGCGGCATCTCTATGCAGCACGGTGCCCTGACTGTGCCGCCTGCGGGCCTTCTGCGTCCTCTGTTCTGACCTGCTGCTGCATTCTTCTCATCTGCCTGCGCTGGAATCTAGTCAGCCCTTCCTCGTCTCTTCCAAAGATCACAAAAACTACAACCGTCACGATGATTGCCAGAATGAATCCTTCCATTTTTATCCTCCCGTCTGCAACCGTTCTGTGTTCGTTTCCATGCTTGTAGTTTACGCGCTTTAATGTACGATAAACCACCCTGCAAAATAAAAACGGTTCTTATCTGCGGGAGAAATTTCATTTCACCGGCGACCCTGTTCAGTCAAACAGGATTCGTGTCGTTTAGCCGTCTCTTACATCATTATAAAATAAAAAAGGCTTACAGCGAACATAATTCTTTGTAAGCCTTTCATTTCGTGCGGATGACAGGACTTGAACCTGCACGGTCTCCCACCAGAACCTAAATCTGGCGCGTCTGCCAATTTCGCCACATCCGCAATTTCTAAGCAAGTGTACAGATTGTTATATAGATCGAGCCGAGCTTGCTCGAGCGAGATTCTATAGAACAATCTGTATAAGCAGCGCAGCTGCGATGAGCATCCGTAGGATGCGAATCACTTGCGTAATTGCTGTACTGTTCGTTACATAGATCGAGCCGAGCTTGCTCGAGCGAGATTCTATAGAACAATCTGTATAAGCAGCGCAGCTGCGATGAGCATCCGTAGGATGCGAATCACTTGCGTAATACTGTACTGCTCGTTACATAGATCGAGCCGAGCTTGCTCGAGCGAGATTCTATGGAACAATCTGTATAAGTTTACTTTATTTAGCGCAGTTTGACAATATGCAATCCCCCGCCTACTCCCCGCAGACACTGATCATTTCATCGATCATCGGCTTCATGGCATTCAGCTCACTTGCCTTTTTTGTTTCGATATTGATCCGGGATCCGTCATCAAATTCCGCATACAGATCCAGAAACGAATCTTCCAGATCCGGCTCATTGTAATCAGGCTTTTCACCACTCATGCCGTAAAAGCCGACCTCATGATTGTCCAGCAGCCGCGAATCGTGGTTATAGATACTGAAATCATACTTTTGGATCACTTCATATGCATACAGGATCTCCGTGAGTTTTTTGAAAAGATCATCCGGAAGTGCCGCGTATTTCTCATCGCCTTCCATGCCACTGGAAAAGTCATACTCCACGCCTTCTTCCATATAATGAAGGTTAAATCTCGTAACCGCCGCGGTCGGTGCCGCAGGACGAAGTGTATCGATCCCCTTGTCGGCAAACCAGTCGGCGAACAATGTGTAGATATCCTCTGCCCACTCGGCATCCGGGTCATTATCCTCCCTGAAGTATAGCCGCTCACCGGATGCGTAATCCACCTTGAAAGTAGACGGCTGAAATTCAGGCGGAAGTCCCGCAGTTGTTTTGCTGATCCCGTTCTTTTTCGGAAGTTCATACGTGCGGATCACGTTTTGCAATGCCTTAAGGAGTTCCTCGTCCGCGGGGTAGTTGATCCCTGTGTTTTTTTCCGATGCGATCAGTTTGCCGTCGGCATCTTTTTCGATCGAAAATGTAAACTTGTGATCATCTTCTCCCATCCAGCGCCATGACAGGAAAAAATCAGCAAAGAATCCCGTGATCTCATCAGAATGGATCTCTTTTGGCGCATCATGGTTTGTCCGGTCTGTTATGCCGCCCGTCACATACTCATCTTCATTGTCGGGGATAAGGATATTCTCGTCTGCACCTCTCGTGCACCCTGTGCAAAAAAGAACAGCCGGGATCAGCAGCGCCGGCAAAATCTTCCTGATATGCATGTTCATAATCTCCCGTGAAGTTTTACCTGTGTCATTCCGTTTTAGGCAACCTGATCTCAGGCCGTTACGGAAAAGATCAGGTAAAGACAAAGCATGCCGGAAACCTAATGTTTCCGGCATTTCCTAATGATCCGTGAGCCACCGGGGACTCGAACCCCGGACAACTTGATTAAAAGACATTTGAAAATCGCGCATTTATGCATGTTTGCGTTGCTGTTTCCGTAACGGGTTCCGTAAACGCTTTACAAAATTACATCCAAATCCACGGATCCATTGATGCCTGGGACGGATCCTTTCGAGGTATACTGCCATGCGAAAATGTTCTTTCCGGATGGTTTGTACTTCTCATCAAGTTGTCCTGTATTTTTGCCGTATCTTGCAATCCAGAATCTGTATTTTGATTTCATTATATCAGACATATAGTTCTGATACCAGTTCAAATTGCAATAGATTCCGACCTCAAATCCTGCTGCCCGGCAAGTCTGTGCAAACGCTTCCGCAATTTTCTCAATTCCTGTCTTTCCGAGCGGAATCTGAGATTTATCTTCCATATCATACCAAATCATCATCTTACGCCGGCCCAGGATCCTTATTACGGATTGTGCCTCGGCTCTCGCCTGTTCCTGATCCATTGCATAGGAATACCTGTAACATGAATAATCGAGTCTGTATTTGATACATTCTGACAGATTCCTCTCGAAGTATTGATCAAGCGTTCCGTCCTTTTTTACAGATCTCATGCATACGAAACTGACCCCTGCTGCCTTGACTTTTTCAAAATCGATCATGCCCTGATAGGCGCTGACATCGATACCGCGTTGGTACTTTATCGGTTGCACCGGTGCAACGATGTCATATGCCGGCCTGCCGTACCCCACGATGTTTGAATATCTTTTCCGCTGCATCACCGCTCCGCCGTTGTCTTGGTTGGAGATGGATGTATTCCCTTCGATCGTCTCGATCATGGATCCGCTGATCTTCGTCACGATTCCGACATGATTGGTCCAACGATTGTTTGTCGGAAACTTGAAGAATACGATATCCCCGGTCTGCGGCGTCTGAAAAAATCTGCCCTGGTTCTTGAACCAGTCTCCGAGATCCGTACAACGCGCCGTTTTCTTTATGAGACAGGGCTTGTGCTGATTGAATATCCACCATACAAACGCACAGCACCATGGATAGTCCGATCCGGACACTTCCCAGCCTCCATAGTAATCATTGTTATACTTTACATGATTGCTGTTTGGCGGATATTCTGTCGTTCCCACTTCCGCTAAAGCGGTCTTTATGATATCTTCTGCTTTCGGCATATTTATCCCTCTCTATGCTTTACGAAGTTCACGATTTCCTCGATGATTGCGTCGATTTCTGCCTCATTCAGGCCCAGACCGAGCTTCATGATCTGTTCCTGCATGAGATTCAAAACATACGCCTTTTGGGTATTACCATCTCGTCAGTGTTTGCGCCTTCTTTTACGAGTTCCGGTGATCCGTCAAGTTTTGATGTGAGTGATGCTGCTTTGTAAACATCGTCAAGCACGCCTGCGATGTACTTTTTTAATAATGCAATACTATTAGGCATTTTCTTTCGTCTCCTTTTCTGTTAATCCTGCGGCGGATCTTATTGCTGCTTCGAAAGCATCTCCGCCTTTGCCACTTGTTATCGTACCAATTGCCCCGATCGTTCCAAGAGGTTCGGACTCGCCGAAAAGCATCTTGCTGTCTTCCTTCTCAGAGAGATCCTTGAGAGCTTTATCAATATCCTCTTTCTGATTCTTTGATGCTTTCAGACCTTCCATGTCAAGAAGCGCCATGATTGCCTTAGCGTTCTTGCCCTTGGCTTCCGATATGGACTTTGATACGAGATCATTGAAATCTCTTTCGGCGATCTTGCTGTTGTAAGCATCCTCGTTGTCCTTGATCTGCTTTGTGAGATCTGCAATCTGCTTGTTGAGTGCTTCAGCATCCACGCCCTCGAGCTTTTTGAGTGATTCGGTCGCTGTATCGAGCGACTTCTTTGTCTCATCGAGGGAGTTCTGCAAGCTTTCGGCTTTGTCGACCTGCTTCTGCCAGTCGTTCACCGTCTTGTAGTTCTCCTTGACCAAATCGTTGACTTTCTTGAGCTGTTCTTCACTAACCTCAAGACCTGCTTCCTTCAAGATTGTTTCAATGTTCTTCATTTCTTGCCTCCTTAAAATGATTTATTAACCGCGTTTTCTGCGGTAGGAACTTGCGGATGAAGGAATCGAACCTTCTCACTCCGGGCTATTGAGGCCCAACGCGCTGCCATTACGCCAATCCGCGACATACAAAAAGAGCCCTGGATCTCTCCATGACTCTTTTATGTGATCAATATTCTGTTGCACCGGTGCAACTCTCGGCTTTGAGTTTATATGTTGCCTCTAATTTGGCGAATCAGTCTCCATTTTTGAAAAATATTCAGTCGTGGGTTTGCCTTAATTAGTTCGATCTCGCGCTCTCCGAGCGGGCCGAGCAACTTCATGACTCTACAAATTGCGCCTGCTGCCTGTTCGGCTGTCGTTCCATACGTTTGCATGATTTTCATAATTGAATTATCCATTGACAGCCTCCAAATACTTCGGCTTAGGGCATCCGGTAGATCTTGCTATATAGCCGCATCCGAGGCACCTCACAGTCATTGAATGGCTTTCTTCCGAATAGTCTATCTCTATGCTGTGATTGCATTCGGGACACCTTAAAGCTTGCACTTGTTCCTTTGTCCCCTCATAGATAATATCATCTACATCATACCAATCCATGATCCCAGCCCTTTAATCTGAATACGGTTTTTATCACTTTGTTAATATACTCGTGGCGATCTTTTTCACTCATATTATCCAGCTTCGAATAATAATCCGATGAATACGCTCTTACCGCTATTCTTGCCTCTAACTCTTCATGAAGCATGGTGTCAATTAAACACTCTTTTGTATCTCTGACCTGTTTGCCAATCTCTATCGTTTTGACTACCCTGGGTCCATTTCTATACACTTCATGGAGTGTCGTTTTGCCCATCGTTTTTATACGACCATTATACACTAAATCACCCGAGAATTGTACTCCTTTGAGCTCATTGTTTTCTATTTTTTTGATTTGCTCATTTGTTACCTTGTACGTTCCCGGGATATATTTATCGCGTATTACGGTTTCGCCATTCGATGTTGTTTTGATCCGTAATTCTTCTGTATATTTTTTTGATATGCCCTTGTCTTTTCAAGATTGCTTGTTCCAAATGGCACCGTAAGAACATATTGTCTCGGATTGATCTTGGCTGCCTTACTAAAGTCAAGATATGCTTTCTCCTGGAGCCTTGCCTTTTTCTTCAGCTCCGTCGTATCTTCGCCGAGAGTGTTCATCGCTTCGATGTTTCTCTTGGTCTTGCGGATATTACGCTCCTGTTTGCGCATCTCCTGCGTTGCTTCGTAGTATGTATATTCTTTTCCTTCCACGCTGATCGGATCCGGCTCCTTGTATTCCGGAATAGGATCACCTTCCCAGTAAGGATAAAAGTGATGTGCACAATTCGCACCCATGGGGAAGATCCAATTGCTCGCCGATTATTTTCATATTAACAAGTCTGATCTGATTGAGGAACATGATCCTGCTGCAGATCAGGATCCGGACTCCTTAGATCTGTCAGAATTGGAAACAAGGATCGTCCGGGCCTACCGTAATGCATCAGATGATACCCAGATCGCCGTGTGCGCAGTCCTGGGAGTAAAAAGGGAT
>JAGCXZ010000061.1 GCA_017961065.1 Lachnospiraceae bacterium | reverse complement strand
CGTAAGGAACGACCCGACGCGATCCTGCCGGGGATCGGCGGACAGACCGGATTGAACCTGGCCATGCAGCTTGCCAGGAAAGGGATCCTGGATGAGTGCCGCGTGGAACTGCTCGGTACGGATCTTACTTGTATCGAACAGGCGGAAGACCGCGAGAAGTTCAAGGACCTCTGTCAGAGTTTAAACGAACCGATCCTGCCATCCATGATAGCGGAATCCATGGAAGAAGGCCTTGCTGCGGCCGCTTCGATCGGATACCCCGTCGTGATCCGTCCTGCCTTTACGCTTGGCGGAACGGGAGGCGGTTTTGCAAACGATGAAGCGGAGTGCAGGGAGATCTTAAAGAATGCGCTGTCGCTATCACCGGTTCATCAGGCTCTGGTGGAAAAGTCCGTCCGGGGTTATAAGGAGATCGAATACGAAGTGATCCGTGACGCCAATGATACGGCGATCACGATCTGTAATATGGAGAACGTGGATCCGGTCGGGATCCATACCGGAGACTCGATCGTCGTCTGCCCGTCGCAGACGCTGACCAACAGGGAATATCATATGTTAAGGGACAGTGCGCTCAAGATCATCCGCGCGCTGCGGATCGAAGGCGGCTGCAACGTCCAGTTCGCGCTGGATCCGAAGTCGTTCCAATACTACCTGATCGAAGTCAATCCGCGTGTATCCAGGTCCTCGGCACTGGCTTCCAAAGCAAGCGGATATCCGATCGCCAGGGTTTCCGCCAAGATCAGCGTCGGCTACCGGCTCGACGAGATCCGGCTTGCCAATACGCCGGCTTCTTTTGAACCATCGCTTGACTATGTTGTCTTTAAACTGCCCAGATTCCCGTTTGATAAATTCACGGATGCCAATCCGGAACTCGGTACGCAGATGAAGGCAACCGGTGAAGTCATGAGTGTCGGACGAACGATGGAAGAGAGCCTGCTGAAGGGGATACGTTCCCTGGAGACGGGAATTGTCCACCTGCATGCGCCGGCCTTTGACCACAGCGGGAGCACGGATCTTCTGCAGGCGATCGAAAACGGTACCGATGACAGAATTTTTGCGATCGCGGAACTCCTGCGCCGTAAGACGCCCGTGGAAACGATCGCAGGCATTACGGGGATCGATGCGCTGTTCCTTCGCGCCATGGAACATATCGTCCGGATGGAAGAGGAACTGCTTGCGTCTGTCGGAGATAACGATGCGCTGTATGAGGCGAAACGCATGGGCTTTTCCGATGCCGGGATCGCGCTGCTCTGGAACAGGACGCCGCGTGAGATCTTCCGGCAGCGGCAGGAAGCGGACATGTTCCCGTCCTATAAGATGATAGACAGCTGCGCCTCGGAGTTTAAGAGCTACATCCCGTATTTCTACTCGACCTACGAGGGAGAGAACGAGTCTGTCTCGGATGATACCGAAAAGATCATTGTACTCGGCTCGGGTCCGATCCGGATCGGGCAGGGTGTGGAATTTGACTATTCGACCGTACACGCCGTCAAGACGATCCGTTCCCTCGGCTATCAGGCGATCGTGATCAACAACAACCCGGAAACGGTTTCAACGGATTATACGACAAGCGATAAACTCTACTTTGAACCGCTTTGCACGGAAGATGTCATGAACATCATCATGCATGAAAAGCCAAAAGGCGTCATCGTCACGCTCGGCGGGCAGACGGCCGTCAATCTGGCGGAGTCCCTGGAGGAGTACGGCGCGAAGATCGTCGGAACGGACTGTATGGCGATCGAGCGGGCCGAGAACAGGGATGCATTTGAAAAGATTCTGTTCGAACTCGGCATCCCGCAACCAAAGGGTGTTGCCGTGACGAGCGTTTCGGAAGGGATCGAAGCGGCTGCAAGGATCGGCTATCCCGTTCTGGTACGTCCGAGTTTCGTGCTCGGCGGTCGGGCCATGCAGATCGTGTCCAAGGAAGAGGAACTGAAGACATACCTGAAGACGGCTGTTGAGATCGATACCGACAAGCCTGTTCTGGTGGATCACTATATCATGGGCAAGGAGATCGAGGTTGATGCCGTCTGTGACGGCACCGATGTGTTCGTGCCGGGGATCATGGAACTGGTGGAGCGTACCGGCGTGCATTCGGGCGACTCGATCAGTGTCTATCCGCCCTACAGCATATCGGAAAAGGTGCAGGAGACGATCCGGGAATACACGGAAAAACTCGGCCTCGGGATCGGGATCAGAGGCCTGTTCAACGTGCAGTTCATCGTGGATGATGAAGAACGCGTTTACATCATCGAAGTCAATCCCCGCTCCTCGCGGACGGTTCCGTTCCTATCCAAGGCGACCGGATTCATGCTTGCGGATATCGCAACGAAAGTCATGCTCGGACATTCCCTGCAGGAGCAGGGCGTCTTTACGGAAGATCCAGGCAAGAAGAAACGCTGGTACGTCAAAGTGCCCGCATTTTCCTTTGCCAAACTCAAAGGGATGGATTCCTATCTGTCTCCCGAAATGAAATCAACAGGGGAAGCGATCGGGTATGACGAGAAGATCCACCGCGCGATGTTCAAGGCGCTGATCGCATCCGGGATCCGCCTGCAGAATTACGGCACGGTGCTCGTTACGCTGGCCGATGAGGACAAGGAGGAAGCGCTGCCGCTCGTACGCCGCTTCTATGAACTCGGCTTTAACATCGAGGCAACGGTCGGAACGGCGGTATATCTGAAGGAGCACGGCATCCGGACCAGGATCCGCAGAAAACTGAGCGAAGGCTCCGAAGAGATCCTGCATTCGATCCGCGCCGGATATGTCAGCTATGTGATCAATACGCGTGCCATCCGCTCCGGCGTGCATTATGAGGACGGTGTTGCGATCAGAAGATGCGCGAGAGAAAATAACATCACGATGTTTACTTCGCTCGATACCGTGCGCGTGCTGCTGGACGTCCTTGAAGAGCTGACGATCTGCGTTTCCACGATCAGTGAATAAAAAAACTTGACAAGAAATATCAAACGGGTTTATAGTACAGAACATAAAAAAGCAAAGGCGCTTTGGAGTTGTCCAAAGTGCCTTTTTCTATTTCCAAGCACAACGGAGGCGTTTTGTTATGTGTTCCATCATGGGTTATCTGGGAGAAGGGATCGGCATCGAAGAATTTAAGGAACACTTCGATAAGACAAAATCAAGAGGGCCGGACGATACCCGCATCCTGGAGATGGGCAGCGGGATCCTCGGATTCCACAGACTCTCGATCATGGGACTGACACCGGAAGGCATGCAGCCCTTTACGCTCGGTGAGGATGCCCTGATCTGCAACGGTGAGATCTACGGTTTTGAAAAGATCCGGGAAACACTTACGGACTACACGTTCAAGAGCGACTCCGACTGCGAAGTGCTTCTTCCCATGTACCGCCTGTACGGAGCGGACATGTTTGCCAAACTGGATGCGGAATTTGTTCTGATCCTCTATGATGCAAAAACCGGCAGTTTCGTTGCGGCAAGGGATCCGATCGGGATCAGGCCGCTGTACTACGGATATGACAGATACGGCGTGATGGTCATGGCGAGTGAGGCCAAGAACCTGGTAGGTCTTTGTGATAAGATCATGCCGTTCCCGCCGGGACACTATTACAAGGACGGAAAGTTTGTCTGCTACAGGGATATGACGGAAGTCAAAGAAGTCTGCAAGGATGAGCTCGAAACGGTCTGCGACAACATCCGCACCAAGCTGATCAGCGGGATCGAAAAGAGACTGGTTTCTGACGCAAAGGTCGGATTCCTGCTTTCCGGCGGACTGGATTCTTCGCTGGTCTGCGCGATAGCAGCCAAACATTCGGATACACCGATCAAAACATTCGCGATCGGTATGGAAAAGGATGCGATCGATCTGAAGTATGCCAGGCAGGTGGCCGACTATATCGGAAGCGACCATGCTGAAGTATATATGACGAAGGAGCAGGTTGCTACCTCCCTCGAAGAGTTGATCTACCTGCTTGGCACTTTTGATATCACAACGATCCGTGCCAGCATGGGCATGTACCTGCTGTGCAAGTGGATCCATGAGAACACGGATATCCGGGTGCTTTTGACCGGTGAGATCTCGGACGAACTGTTCGGATACAAATATACCGATTTCGCCCCGGACGCGGAAGAGTTCCAGAAGGAATCCGCAAAAAGGATCCGCGAACTGCATATGTACGACGTACTGCGGGCCGACCGTTGCATTTCCGTGAACGCACTCGAAGCGAGGGTACCGTTTGGCGATCTTGATTTTGTCTCCTATGTCATGTCGATCGACCCGGAGAAGAAGATGAACCGCTACGGGATGGGAAAATACCTGCTGCGGCACGCCTTCGAAGGAGATTATCTCCCGCATGACATTCTCTATCGTGAGAAAGCGGCCTTCTCGGATGCGGTCGGACATTCCATGGTGGATGACCTCAAGGCTTACGCCGAAACGGTGTATACCGATGCGGAATTCGAAGAGAAGAGAAAGCAGTACAAACATGCGCAGCCCTTTACCAAGGAGTCGCTGCTCTACCGGGAGATCTTTGAGAAGTACTATCCGGGCCAGGGCGAGATGATCGTGGATTTCTGGATGCCCAACAAAGCCTGGGAAGGATGCGATGTGAACGATCCGTCCGCAAGAGTGCTTTCCAACTACGGCGCGAGCGGCGTATAGGACCACATGAAAATCAAAGGAACAGAATAAACAACGAGAAAGCAAAGGCGCTTAACCGTAAGGTTTTGCGCCTTTCTTGATAAAGAAACCAAGAGGAGGAAAAGAGTATGGAAAAAATGATCCCGGAGTTGTATGGAAGTCAGGTGTTCACTGACAGAGTCATGAGGGACAAACTTCCAAAGGATGTCTACAAGGCACTGAAGAAAACGATCGAAAAGGGTACGCACCTGGAGCTTGATGTGGCAAACGCGGTTGCTCTGGCCATGAAGGAGTGGGCAGTAGAGAACGGTGCCACACATTATACACACTGGTTCCAGCCGCTGACCGGATACACGGCTGAGAAGCACGACAGCTTCATCACACCGACGGATAACGGCGAGGTCATTATGGAGTTTTCCGGGAAGGAACTGGTCAAGGGAGAACCGGATGCATCATCTTTCCCTTCGGGCGGGATCCGCGCCACGTTCGAGGCAAGAGGCTATACGGCATGGGATCCTTCCTCACCGGCTTTTATCAAGGACGGAACACTCTATATCCCGACAGCGTTCTGCGCATACACGGGTGAGGCACTTGACAAGAAGACCCCGCTCCTGCGATCCATGGACGCTCTCAGCAAGGAAGCGATCAACATCCTGAAACTGTTCGGCAGGGATGATGTGGAACGCGTTACCACAACGGTCGGACCGGAGCAGGAATACTTCCTGATCGACAAAGAAGATTACGCGACGCGCCGTGACCTGATTTTTACGGGACGTACGCTGATCGGCGCACCGGCACCGAAAGGCCAGGAAATGGACGATCATTATTTTGGCGCACTCCGTCCGAGAGTTGCGGCCTACATGCATGATCTGGACGAGGAACTCTGGAAACTCGGGATCCCCGTCAAGACCAAACACAATGAAGTGGCACCCTGCCAGCATGAGCTTGCGCCGGTATTCGATACGACGAACGTTGCTGTCGATCACAACCAGCTGACCATGGAAGTGATGAAAAAGGTTGCCGAAAAGCACGGCTTCATCTGCCTGCTGCATGAGAAGCCTTTTGCGGGCATCAACGGGTCCGGTAAGCACAACAACTGGTCGATGTCCACAAACACGGGTGTCAACCTGCTGGATCCCGGCAAGACACCGGCTGAGAACATTCAGTTCCTGCTGTTCTTAACGGCCGTGATCAAGGCAGTGGACGATTATGCGGATATGATGCGTTTGTCCGTAGCCTCCGCGGGCAACGATCACAGACTGGGCGCAAACGAAGCGCCTCCGGCGATCATCTCGATCTTCCTCGGTGACGAGCTCAAAGAGATCGTTGATTCCATCGTCAAAGACCAGTTCTTCAAAAAGACGGGCAAGGTTGTGATGGAAACGGGTGCCGCTGTCATCCCGCACTTTACGAGAGATACGACAGACCGTAACAGGACATCGCCGTTTGCTTTCACAGGCAACAAGTTCGAGTTCCGTTCCCTTGGTTCCTCGGCAAGCGTTGCAACACCGAACATCATCTTAAATACGGCGGTTGCGGATGCACTTGCAGGCTTTTACGCAAAGCTTAAGAGCGTGCCGAAGAAGAACTTCGAAACCGCGGTACACGACCTGATCAAGGAAACCTTAAAGAAGCACAAACGGGTACTTTTCAACGGCAACGGCTATACGGATGAGTGGGTTGCGGAAGCCAAGAGGAGAGGGCTTTACAACCTCAAATCCACACCGGAAGTTTTGCCGAAGCTGCTTGACAAAAAGAACATTGACCTGTTCACAAAACACGGGATCTATACGGAGACCGAGATCCGTTCCAGATACGAGATCCTGCTTGAGAACTATACAAAGACCCTTCACATCGAGGCATGCACGCTCAAGGAAATGCTCTACCAGGATTTCATGCCTGCAGTCACGAAATATATGAAGAGCCTGACGGATGAGATCCTCGGAAAACGCGCAGTCAGCAAGACGATCTCCACGAAGTCGGAAGAGAAGATCCTTTCCCATATCTCCGCGCAGTTCGATCTGCTGAGCGCCAAGACGGAGAAGCTTGCTAAGGATATCGACAAGGCGGAAGGACTTGCGGATGAACTGAAGAAAGCACAGTTCTACCACGATCCCGTCTTTACCGACATGCAGGAGATCCGTGCGGTAGCCGACGACATTGAAACTTACATGCCGGCATCGTGCCTGCCGTATCCGACATACAGCAAGATGCTGTTCTATGTATAAACCGGTCAGAACATGCGGCGGACCGCTGCATGACCTGATATAAAAAAGAGGAGGGAAATATTATGGCAAAAGAAATCTTAGATGCGATCAACGGTGAAGTGTACGGCGTCTGGTTCCTGATCGGCGCGGCATTCGTATTCTGGATGCAGGCGGGCTTCGCGATGTGCGAAGCGGGTTTTACGAGGGCCAAGAACGCGGGAAACATCATCATGAAGAACCTGATGGACTTCTGTATCGGTACCGTGATGTGGTTTATCTGCGGTGCGTCCCTGATGCTCGGAGAAAACATGATGAACGGTTTTGCCGGACAGTTTTCGTTCGACGTGTTCAGCAACTACGGAAGTTTTAACTATTCCGCTT
>JAGCXZ010000060.1 GCA_017961065.1 Lachnospiraceae bacterium | reverse complement strand
TTCAATAACTTCCTTTTTATATTTCTCCAGTGTACCTGTTTCCTTTTCCAGTGTGTCCCATTTGTTCACAATGACGATAACTGCTTTTCCCTCCTCATGAATCAGACCTGCGATCTTGGTGTCCTGTTCTGTAACACCGTCGTTCGCATCGATCAGGAGAAGCGCAACATCACATCTGCGTATAGCGGCAACTGAGCGGATGACACTGTATCGTTCAAGGCTTTCATCCTGAATGGAACTCTTCCGGCGCATACCGGCCGTATCGATGATATTGAACACAGTGCCGTTTTCAGCAGTGAAGAGCGTGTCGATCGCGTCACGGGTCGTGCCCGGAATATCCGAGACCATAGTACGTTCCTGTCCGAGAAGTCTGTTTGTCAGGGAACTTTTCCCGACATTCGGCCGACCGACGAGCGCAACCTGGATGACGGTTTCATCCGGATTCTCTGCGGAAGGATCCTCCGGCGGAAAATGGCTTACGATCTGGTCAAGCAGATCCCCGAATCCAAGCATATTCACGCTGCTTATTCCGATGGGATCGCCAAGACCCAGTTCATAAAATTCATACATGGAATCATTGAGACCGAGATAATCCACCTTGTTGACCACAAGCAGAACAGGCTTTCCGGTCCTGCGGAGCAGATTCGCAACATCCCGGTCATCATCTGTCAATCCTTCGCGGGCATCCGTAAAAAAGCATATTACATCTGCCAGATCCATGGCTGTCTGTGCCTGGGAACGCATCTGGGAGAGAAGGGCATCCTCGCTGTGCGGATCAATACCTCCCGTGTCCACCAGTGTAAAGGAACGACCAAGCCATTCGGCATCCGCATGGATCCTATCGCGGGTTACCCCGGGAACATCCTCTACAATACTGATCCGTTTTCCGGCGATTTTATTGAAAAAAGTTGATTTGCCGACATTCGGCCTGCCCACGATCGCAACAATCGGTTTATTCATTGTCGTCCTCCAGCTGATATAGTGCCCGGACAAACGCATCACCGTTGTTTTCAACAACACGGATCGTTTTTCCGGCCTTTGTACGGACTTCATCCAGTGTCATGTCATCCAGGAAACATTCTGTATTTTCCCTCAGCATGGATCCGGAAATCAGAACCGCATCATAGGTTTTTCCTTCCAGCGCCTGCAAAAGGTCCCGTCCGACGATCAGGCCGGTAACTGTAATCGTCTCACCGAAAAAACGATTGACAACCGGTATCACTTCCGTCCTGACCCAGTTTGGGGCATATCTTTCGCACAGCTTTTCAATATGTGGAGCAACAGAGACTCCTGTCGGTATCGCAAGATGAACAATATGGTCCGGATGCGGAAGCTTATGCTTTGAAAGTTCCCTGAAAGCCTGTTCGCATTCTTCTTCAAACTGCCGGATCATGCCGACTCCGTTTTCGATCTGCGGATAATCCTCATAGTTCTCCTCTTCCGGCATATCCATTCCTGCGATGCAGTAGAACTCATCTGAAAGAAATGCAAAACGCGTACCGAATTCTTTCAGGCAGTGCTCCTGAAATATCTGAAGTTCTCTGGTAAGCTGCTCCGCAGCTTCCTGATCCACACACGGGATCTGAGTCAGCTTATCCCTGAATTTCGTGACGCCGATCGGAACAATCGCCACAGAAAGAGCAGAAGGCCACAGGGAAGCAAGATCATCCAGTGTTCTTTTCAGCACGGCTCCGTCATTATATCCCGGACAGAGAACGATCTGTGCATGAAACTGAAGTCCGTGCTCTCTCATGGCCTGAAGCCGTTCAAGGATATTCCCCGCATTCGGGTTGCGCAGCATACGGCAGCGAACTTCAGGATCCGTTGCATGAACAGAGATATACAGCGGAGACGCCTTTCGGCGCAGAATCCGTGCGAACTCCATATCGTCCACATTCGTCAGTGTAACATAATTGCCCATCATCAGGCTGAGGCGCCAGTCATCATCCCGAACATAAAGGGATCTGCGCATGCCCTTAGGCATCTGATCAATGAAACAGAAAATACAGTGGTTGCGGCAGCTGCGCGGTTTCATGACAACTGTTTCATCGAGGACAACGCCGAGCGATTCCCACCGGGATTTTGCCACAGAAACCGGACGGACATTTCCGGCAGGATCCGATATTTCCATTTCAAGATGCGGGTGTACAATCAGATCCTGAAAATCAATTTCATCGATCACCTGTTCGCCGTTAATGGAAACAATACCTTCTCCGGGATGAATTCCGGCCTTTTCAGCGGGGGAGGACGGCGAGACAGAAAGAATGCGGATCAACTTGCTCACAGCCTCCTTTCCCTACTCCATAAAACACCAATTTATTATCGAATAATCGACCGGTATTGTCAAGATTCGTACCGGAACCAAAGAAGGGCCTGTTGTTTTTTCCGGAGTATAATGATAAGATATCATGCATGAATTTTTTATTGATTTGTAAGGGGCTGCAGTATGGCGCAAAGCGGTGATATCGGAATCGATCTTGGCACATCCAATGTTGTGATCTATATGAAGGGGCACGGCGTTGTTTTCCGTGAGCCCTCGATTATTGCGGTAGAACGGGAAACCAGCCAGATCATTGCATTCGGCATGGAAGCCTACCGGATGATCGGACGGACTCCTGCGAACATCAGCATTATCCGTCCGCTTGCGCAGGGGGAGATCCTGGATTTCGATCTGACAGCTTCCATGCTGCGGTACTATATTTCAACTGTGATCGGTAAAAAGTTCTTCTCCCGTCCCAGGGCGATCATGTCTGTGCCCAGCGGTGTCAAGGAGATCGAAAAGAAAGCATTGATTACTTCAATGTTCGATGCAGGCCTCCGCCGGACGCAGATTCTGGACCGGACCATCGCGGCCGCACTTGGTGCACAGCTCAACTTTCTCGGTTCCTACGGAAGCATGGTTGCTGATCTCAGCGCCGGCGGGACAGATCTCGCCGTGCTCAGCAACGGTATCGTCTCTGAACTGAGCTCCGTACAGGTGGGCGGGGATCATTTCGATGATGCGATCATTCGCTATCTGCGTAAAAAATATAATATGCTGATCGGTGAGCGGACTGCTGAGCAGGTCAAGATTACTCTCGGCGGCGCAATGCGCAGAAATCCGAAAGTCACAATGGACATTACCGGGCGGAATCTCATTTCCGGCCTTCCCAAGACAATTTCCATTGATTCGGATGAGATCTATGAATCCCTGATTGATAATGTGAATGACCTGATTGAAAGCGTACAGGCTGTAATCGAAAGAACGCCCCCGCAACTTGCTTCAGATATCCTTGAAGGCGGAGTGACCCTGACAGGAGGAGCGGCAGCTTTATACGGTCTGAGTGAAGCAATTTCCGG
>JAGCXZ010000059.1 GCA_017961065.1 Lachnospiraceae bacterium | reverse complement strand
TGAAGGAGCGTGTCGAGGTTTCTCGGATCGATCATCGCAACAGCCTCAGCCTCGGTCTTGTGTCCCTCGTCTACGAGGTCGCAAGCGATCTGGAGAGCAGCCTGTGCGGTTCTCTTACCGTTACGGCACTGCAGCATGTAGAGTTTGCCGTTCTCAACGGTGAACTCCATATCCTGCATGTCATGGTAATGCTTCTCGAGGATCTTGCAGACCTTTGTGAACTGGCTGTAAGCCTCGGGGAATTTCTGCTCCATCTCGGAGATATGCATCGGGGTACGGATACCTGCAACCACGTCCTCACCCTGTGCGTTTACAAGGAATTCACCCATCAGAGTCTTCTCACCGGTTGCCGGGTCTCTTGTGAATGCAACGCCGGTACCGGAATTGTTGTTTAAGTTACCGAATACCATCGGCATTACGGATACCGCGGTTCCCCAGCTGTAAGGGATATCGTTGTCACGGCGGTAAACGTTTGCTCTCGGGTTATCCCAGGAACGGAATACGGCTTTGATGGCCTCCTTGAGCTGTACGATGGGATCCGTCGGGAAATCCTCATCCAGTTCCTGCTTGTATTCGGCCTTGAACTGCTCCGCAAGTTCCTTCAGATCATCAGCCGTCAGATCGACATCATAAACAACGTTCTTTTTCTTCTTCATCTCATCGATGAGTTCTTCAAAATGCTTCTTGCCGACGCCCATAACAACATCCGAGAACATCTGGATGAAACGTCTGTAGGAATCGTATACGAATCTTTCGAACTTCGGATCGGGATTGCCCTTGATCATCGCGGCAACAACCTCATCGTTTAAGCCCAGGTTCAAGATCGTATCCATCATGCCCGGCATGGATGCGCGCGCACCGGAACGAACGGAAACGAGCAGCGGTTTCTCGGGATCGCCGAAATACTTGTCATTGATCATTTCCATTCTGCCGACAAACTCCATGATCGAGCTCATGATCTCGTCATTGATCTGTCTGCCGTCCTCGTAGTACTGGTTACATGCCTCTGTCGTTACGGTAAAGCCCTGCGGAACCGGCAGACCGATGTTGGTCATCTCAGCCAGGTTTGCGCCTTTCCCGCCAAGCAGATTACGCATGCTCGCGTTACCCTCCGTAAAAAGATACACCCATTTCTTTCTCATTTTCATTCCTCCTGTTTTGTGTTATGGTGCAAAGAAAAGAGCCAAAAAACCCCCTGGTCCTTTGGCTCGATTTGTCGTTATGTGTTTATCACTATCCTGTTGCATGTGAAGTACGCGATCATGGACGAAAAAACCTCAACCTCTCATATGGTGTCAACAAGAAAATTTTATCACACGGGACGCCTTTTGTCTATTCAAAAATCCCTTGTTCAGAACGTGAATTTGTCGGCAAAATAGTCCTCAAGCGCATCGATCGCAACTCTCTCCTGCTCCATGGAATCCCGGAAGCGTACCGTCACGCAGTGGTCTTCTTCGGAGTCAAAATCATAGGTCACGCAGAACGGTGTCCCGATCTCGTCCTGTCTGCGGTAACGTTTTCCGATGTTGCCCCTGTCATCAAACTCACAGTTGTACTTCTTCGAAAGGTTCTGGTAGATCGCCTCCGCGCCTTCGTTGAGTTTCTTGGAAAGCGGCAGGATACCGATCTTAACGGGTGCTAAAGCCGGATGGAAATGCAGCACGGTTCTCACATCACCCTCCGCGATCTCCTCCTCGTCATACGCCCCGCAGAGGAACGCAAGGAATAAGCGCTCCACACCGACGGACGGCTCAATGACGTAAGGCAGATACTTCGTGTTCTTCACATCGTCAAAGTAAGTCATATCCTCACCCGACACGTTCTGGTGCTGCGTCAGGTCGTAATCGGTACGGTCCGCGATTCCCCAGAGCTCGCCCCAGCCGAACGGGAAGGCAAATTCCACATCCGTTGTGGCCTTCGAGTAGAACGAAAGCTCCTCGGGATCGTGATCACGTACGCGCATCTCCTCTTCCTTCATGCCAAGGGACTTGAGCCAGTCGATGCAGTACTTCTTCCAATAAGCAAACCACTCAAGGTCGGTATCGGGCTCACAGAAGAACTCCATCTCCATCTGCTCGAATTCACGCACGCGGAAAATAAAGTTACCGGGTGTGATCTCGTTCCGGAAGGATTTGCCGACCTGGCAGATCCCGAACGGGATCTTCTTGCGGCTCGTACGCTGCACGTTCTTAAAGTTCACAAAGATACCCTGTGCCGTTTCGGGACGCAGATATACGGTGTTCTTCGCGTCTTCCGTTACGCCCTGGAAGGTCTTGAACATCAGGTTGAACTGTCTGATATCGGTAAAGTTATGCTTGCCGCAGGTTGGACACGGAATGTTGTTCTCTTCGATGTAAGCCTTCATCTGTTCCTGTGACCAGCCGTCCACGCCGGAATCAAGCGTGATCCCGTTCTCTGCGGCGTAATCCTCTATGATCTTGTCGGCACGGAAACGTTCATGGCACTCCCTGCAGTCCATCAGCGGATCCGAAAAGCCTCCGAGATGTCCGGAAGCGACCCATGTCTGCGGGTTCATTAAGATCGCGCAGTCCACACCCACGTTGGTCGGACTTTCCATGACGAACTTCTGCCACCACGCCTTCTTGATATTGTTCTTCAGTTCCACACCGAGGATACCGAAATCCCAGGTATTGGCAAGACCGCCGTAGATCTCGGATCCGGGATGCACAAAGCCCCTGGATTTTGCAAGCGCTACGATCTTATCCATTGTTTTTTCCATGATTTTGCCCTCTTTTTCTTATTCCGCGCTGCGCGCGGTGTCTCTCTATTATTGGTACTCTCTATTGTTTATGAATGATACACGGATCGTTCCGTGCTCCGCACTCCCACGATCCTGCAAACATTCGCAATTCGCGCGATCGCGCTGTATTGCTTTACTATTTATGAATGATACACGGATCGTTCCGTGCTCCGCACTCTCACGATCCTACAAACATTCGCAATTCGCGCGATCGCGCTGTATTGCTTTACTATTTATGAATGATACACGGATCGTTCCGTGCTCCGCACACTCACGATCCTACAAACATTCGCAATTCGCTCGATCGCGCTGCTTGCTCATGTTTGTTCGTCTTCCGGATTCAGCCGTCCCGGTATGCAAGCATCCCGGTCCGTCTGACCCCTTCAGACTTGTATCATTCACTTCATGATCAGGATCGCGTTGCCGTTGGTTTCCGTGGAAACGCGGACAGTCTGCTCATCGACCGGCTCAAGATTTGCCGAGATATAGAGAATGGATTCATACGTTCTGATCTGTACCGGCTCGTTGATCACCACCATATGATAGTTGCCCATGTCGGCGATCGCGTCTCCGGATACCGTGTTCGAACCGAACGCGTTCTTCAGCGTTGCTTTCCGCGCGTATCCGGCCTGCAGCGCATCCGATACGGTGCCGTAGAAAAAGTCAGTCCGGTTAAACTGCGCGTAATCCTGCGCGCTCTGAAACGACAGGTATACATAGGCCTGTCCGTCCTTTACCTCACAGCGTTCGACTTTCACGTAGCCTTCATGGTCCCGGCTGTAATTTTCAGCCATAGTCCTGACGGACTCGGACAGTTCCTTCGCGTCATAAACGTCCTCCGGAAACTCCTCTACCGTAAGGCTTTCGATCCTGCCGTCCTGCAGGATATATACTGTTGATTCCGTATCTTCAACGGATTTTGTTGTGCCGCACCCCTGCATCAGCAGCAAAAGGGACAGCCCGAATAATATGATCCTGTTTTTCATTGTTCTCTATATATGTGCACGGATCCTTAAAAAAGGGTCCGGAATGATCAGCCCACGCGTTGTCAATTATACCCAAGTGACTGTAGTTCGTCAAACAATTTCAGGCTTTTAAACTCCCTGTCATAAAACCTGTGCCTGTAACGTTCGTTCAGATCTTTCAGCTGCAGGAGCACATCCTCTTTCACGGCAAACGTATACAGGTGCTCCACGCCCGTTCGGACGATAAAATCAACCGCGTATTTTGTTGCGTCCTGAAGTTCCAGATCGGCCGGAACGCCGGGAAAGATGCCGTTGATCACAAGGATCTTGATCTCATAGACGGCCCTGACCAGTTCGTTGTCAAGGTTATCCTTGATGATCGCGCGGATCGACTGGTACAAAAGTTTCAGCAGTTCCAC
>JAGCXZ010000058.1 GCA_017961065.1 Lachnospiraceae bacterium | reverse complement strand
GCTCTGGAAGCTCATTTTTGTTTATGAGACGGCCACGCTGGGCCTGCTTTTGACATCACGGTATCATCATCTCTATTTCCGCTCGCTGCAGTTTGTACAGACCGGTATGTTCCCGCATCTGGAGGAAAAGGGAACATTCCTGTTCTATATCTTCATGATACACCTTGCGCTCCTGTCCGTCTTCTGCTGTGTGGTTGCGGCAAAAACCGTTTTTTCCGTCACGACCGCCAGAAAACGGCGTGCATTTACCGGCGTGTTTGCCGCCGCAGTCATTACAACGGTATCTGTTATCATATCCGCGGTCGTAAGATTCGAAGGATATGAGCCGATCTCCATGATCCTGCTGCTCGTGATGGGGATCATCGCCATCATCAGAACGGCCGGCAAGACGATGGATCCGGTTGAAAGGGCCCATGCGGAACATTACCAGCGCACGCAGGTCGGCCTGTTCGTGCTCAATGCACAGTTCAGGTTTCTGGATGCCAACGACATGGCCAAAAAGATATATCCGGATGTGAACGATCTGGATCCCGGTGCGGCCTTCCCGTACGGGAAAGATATCATGCGCGCGGCCGATGAGCACGAAAGGCTCAAGATCAACGGACGTTATTACTCGACCTTCTATTATCCGATGGTCGAGCCCAAGGGGATTTTGGGGTATGTGCTGGTCATGGCAGACTCAACGGAATCGGAGCGGCGCACCAATGAGTATGCCGAACTGAAAAGGGCTGCCGAAGAGGCGAATGAGGCAAAGAGCTTCTTTCTGGCCAACATGTCGCATGAGATGCGAACGCCCTTAAATGCGATCATCGGACTGACGGAGCTGGCGCAGAATGAGAGCTCGCCGGAGGTGGTCAGGGAATACCTGCCCCAGATCGCCAGTTCCGGGAAGATGCTGCTTGACATCATCAGTGATGTGCTTGATTTTTCCAAGGCGGAATCCGGCAAGGTCGATATCCTGCCGGTGGAATATGATGTGCGGGAACTCCTCAGCACGGTCATCAACGTCGTGAATTTCCGGATCGGGGATAAGGATCTTGATTTTATCATAGACATCGATCCGTCCATACCGTCCGGGCTGATCGGGGATGACGGCAGGATCCGGCAGATTCTGGTCAACTTTCTGACCAATGCGATCAAGTATACGGACACCGGCTTTATCAGATTGAAAGTCGACTGGGAAGCCCGGGGGGATGATATCCTTCTCAAAGCGGCCGTAACGGACAGCGGACGCGGGATCAGACAGGAGGATCTCGGGAAACTGTTCACGGTCTTCAGCCGGTTTGATCTGAACAATAACAGAAACATCCAGGGCGCCGGACTCGGACTTGCCATTTCCGGGCAGCTGATCAGGCATATGAACGGCACTTACGATGTGGAGAGTACCTACGGAAAGGGTTCGACTTTCTCCTGCTCGCTTCCGCAGAAGGTCGCAGACCGGACACCGCTTGCCGCACAGAAGAGGAAAGAGATCCATCTGGCCAGGAACATGCCGTTTGTTCTTTTCGGGCAGAAAGAGGCCGGGAAACAGACAGATCCTGAAAAAGAGGCACAGTCTGTATGGCCCGGGCCGGGGCAGAGTGCCGGGATCACGACCGACAGCAGCGACGAGATACCGGTTCTGATCGTGGATGACAATCCGGTGAACATCAAGGTCCTCACGGCAATGCTCAAAAAAGCCGGCATCAATCCGGATGCGGCGGTCTGCGGGGCCGATGCGGTGGAGATGGTCGGGAAGAAGCAGTACAGACTCATTCTCATGGACCAGATGATGCCGGAAATGGACGGGATCGAGACGGCAAAAAGGATCAGAGAACTGCACAACGCATGGACCGACGACCTGGTGATCGTTGCCTGCACGGCCAATGCCGTCAAGGGTGCGGAAGAGATGTTCCTGGAAAACGGAATGAACGATTATCTCTGCAAGCCGATCAAAATGACGGATCTGCAGACGATGCTGGATAAATGGATATGATCTATCTGATGAGACACGGCCTGACTGACTGGAATGTGAAAAAGAAGATCCAGGGCCGTACCGATGTGGAGCTGAATGAAACGGGCAGACAGATGGCGCAAGACGCCAGAAAACGATACGGGGATCTGCACTTTGATATCTGTTTTTGTTCACCGCTTGTAAGAGCCCGCGAAACCGCGGAGATCTTTCTGAAAGATTCCGGCACGCCGATCATCCCGGACGAGCGTCTGATGGAGATGAGTTTCGGGATTTGCGAGGGTGAGGAGCATGCGTTTTCCAATCCGGAATCGCTTCTGTACCCTCTGTTTCAGGACCCGGTCAACTACAGGAAGGTGGAAGGCGGAGAGAGTTTTGAGGACCTGTTTGCCAGGACGGGTGATTTTCTGGAAGAGGCGGCTTATCCTGCGGAACGGGAAGGGAAAACGGTTCTGATCGTGGCGCACGGTGCCGCGATCACGAGCATGATCTGCAGGGTCAGAAATATACCGTTGGAGCATTACTGGGATGTGCTCTGCGCCAACTGCGAACTGGTTTTGCTGCAGGCTTCCGTCTGATCCGGCGGAAAACAGAACAAGGGAAGTCCCCGGGGGACAAGGGAGGTTACGAAAATGAAACAGATGACAGGTTACTTACACGGGATCAATCTGGGCGGCTGGCTGTCGCAGTGTAACCACACAACGGAGCGCTACGAGACCTTTATCCGGGAAGCGGATATAGAAAAGATCAGAAACTGGGGTCTGGACCACATCCGTGTACCCGTTGATTACGAACTCGTGGAAGCCCATGACGGCAGCTATATCGAGAGCGGGTTTGCATACATTCAGAAGGCGGTCGACTGGTCAAAAAAGTATGGTCTCAACATGATCCTGGATCTGCATAAGACATACGGCTACAGTTTCGACGACGGCTATCAGGAAAGCGGCTTCTTTGATAACGAAGCTTATCAGGAACGCTTCTACAAACTGTGGGAACAGTTCGCAAAACGCTTTGGCGGAAATGCCAACATGCTGTGCTTTGAACTGCTCAACGAGGTGACCGATGCGTCCTATTCGGACCGCTGGAACAGGATCTTAACCGAATGTATCCGCAGGATCCGCGTTTTCGCGCCGGACATCAAGATCCTTGTTGGCGGCTACAACTATAACGGCATCATGGCACTCAAGGACCTGTGCCCGCCGTATGATGAGAACATTGTCTTCAACTTCCATTTCTATGAGCCGCTGATCTTCACGCATCAGGGCGCATACTGGATGCCCGCCATGGATCCGGAATTCAGGATGCCGTTTGCGTCGACTTATGCGGTATATGCCAAGAACGACATGGAGCAGAACCACGAAGTGTTTGAGGAAGCGGAACTCTTCCCGGCCGATCAGATCCTCGGTGCGGAATACTTTGACCACTATCTTGACGAGGCCGTCCGTGTGGCGAATGAGAGGAACGTTGCGCTCTACTGCGGTGAGTACGGCGTGATCAATCTGGCAAATGCCAAGGATACCCTCGCGTGGTACAAGATGGCCTGCGCCTGTTTTGACAAGCACGGGATCGGCCGCGCGGCCTGGAGTTATAAGGAAATGGATTTCGGAATCGCGGATGCGCATATGGATCCTGTCCGTGACGAGCTGCTCAAGATCCTCTGATCGGGCACCGTCAGGATGCGCCGGCATTGTAAAATCCGCGCAAATATGATAAAATAACCACAGGAATATATGCTTTTTACGTAGCTGGAGAATACCGGATATGATGATCGGCGGAATCGGATTCGGGATGGGTATCAGCCCGAATCTGAACACAAATCAACCAGAGCGGCCGAAAACGGTGAAGAACCCGGGCGAATCCATGGAGGTAAGCCCGGGGCGTAAGTCTTCGCCCGCCGAGTGCGAGACCTGCAAGAACCGCAAGTACAAAGACGGTTCCGATGAAATGGTTTCGTTTAAGTCCGCTGCGCATATTTCTCCGTCCGCATCCGCGTCCAGAGTCATGGCGCATGAGATGGAGCATGTTTCGAATGCCTACGCAAAAGCAGAGCAGAAGAACGGCAAAGTGGTACAGGCGTCTGTTACGCTGCAGACCGCGATCTGTCCGGAGTGCGGCAGGGCGTATGTCTCGGGCGGCAAGACCAGAACGGCCATCAAATACCAGAACGAGTCTAATCCCTATCAGAAGAATCTCAAAGCACTGCATAAAGATGCCCTGACCGGGGCAAATATTGATCTGGCGGTATAAATCATGGAATACTATTCTACCGGCGCACTGAAGAGGGCAGCAGGAGTGAAGATGGTGAAAAACTCCAAGCTGCTGATAGGCAGTTTTATGTTACAGGCAGTGATCCTGATCGCCTTTGTTGTGATCTTGTCGATCGCGATGCTCGGGACCGTGTTCCAGCCCGTTGTCAGACTGATCGAGAACATGGATCCGACGGGAGACATCGCCAAGGTGCAGGAAGAGCTGATCGCGCTGTTATCGACGCCGCGCTACCAGATCATCATCAACGTGATCCACGCAAGTGTGGGCGCGCTGATCACAACGCTTCTGACCGGGTTTTCCTATATCTGCCTGAAGACCACACGTGCGGAGGAAGCAAAGATAACGAATCTGTTCTTCGTATACCGCAACAATCCCGACCGTGTGATTTTGCTGTATCTTCTGTCATTTGTCATTCAGCTGCTGATCGAGGCGCCTGCGGACGTGCTCGGGTATCTTGCGGGGATCAATCCCGGCAACGCGCTCCTGTCCATGTTCGCTTCCCTGCTTTCGATCGCATCGCTCGTTCTGAGTTTTATTTTCACGTTGCTGGTATCGCAGGTCTATTACATTTATCTGGATGATACGCAAAAATCAGTTCCGGAAGTATTTCGCGAAGGGCTTCAGCTGATGAAGGGACATAAGGCAAGGCTGTTTTTCCTGTGGCTGAGTTTTCTTCCGTGGGTGCTGCTGTGCATCTTTTTGTTCTTCGTATGCGCCACCATGGCGCAGTACCTGCTTCTTCCGGGCATTCTGCTGAGCATTTTGGCGATCGGCACGATCCTTGCTTACGTGGTACCGTACATGGAAATGTCGTTCGCGGAATTCTATCGTAATCTGAAGAGGGAACCGTTATGGATATCAACGGAGAATTAGCCGCCAAATTAGGCGTGAAACGCAGTCAGGTCGATGCTGCGGTCAAACTGATCGATGAGGGAAACACGATCCCTTTCATAGCCCGTTACCGGAAGGAGGCAACGGGCTCTTTAAATGATGAGGTGCTGCGCGACCTGTTTGAGCAGCTGCAGTATCTGCGGAATCTCGAAGAGAGAAAATCACACGTGATCGAAAGCATCGAAGAGCAGGGACTCCTGACGGAGGAACTGAAGGAAGCGATCCTGTCGGCCACAACGCTCGTGGCCGTGGAGGACCTCTATCTGCCGTACCGTCCGAAGCGACGTACCAGGGCGACGATCGCCAAGGAAAAGGGACTGCAGGGGCTTGCGGATCTGATCATGGAGCAGGATCCCAAATACGACCTGATAAAGGAAGCGCAGGCCTACGTGGATCCGGAAAAGGAAGTTAATACACCGGAAGAAGCGATCGGGGGCGCCTGTGACATCATTGCCGAGCAGATCGCCGATCAGGCACAGTACCGCGCCTATATCCGGAAGATCACCTTCGGCGAGGGCCTGATCAGTTCGGAAGCAAAGGATGCGGAGGCAGAGTCCGTCTATGAGATGTACTACGCGTTTGAAGAACCGGTCAGAAAGATCGCGGGGCACAGAGTCCTTGCGCTCAACAGGGGCGAGGCGGAAAAGGTGCTGCGTGTTAGGATCGTGGCACCTGAAGAGAAGATCCTGCAGTATCTGTGTGCGCAGGTGATCGGCAACAAGAACGCGCAGAGCGCTCCGGTACTGGAGAAAACGATAGAAGACAGTTACAGCCGGCTGATCGGACCGGCGATCGAGAGGGATATCAGAAACGAACTGACGGAACGCGCTGAAGACGGTGCGATCACGGTCTTTGGCAAGAATTTAGAGCAGCTTCTGCTGCAGCCGCCGGTCTCCGGACACGTGGTGCTCGGCTGGGACCCGGCATTCCGTACGGGATGCAAACTGGCCGTTGTGGATGAAACGGGAAAAGTACTCGATACGAAGGTGATCTTCCCCACAGCGCCACAGAACAAGGTAAAGGAAGCCAAGGAAGAACTGAAAAGGCTGATCAAAAAGTACGGGATCTCGCTGATCTCCGTCGGAAACGGCACGGCCTCGAGAGAATCGGAAGCCGTGATCACGGAACTCATCAAGGAACTGGATACGCCGGTTTCCTATGTGATCGTCAATGAGGCGGGCGCTTCGGTGTATTCGGCAAGCAAACTGGCAACGGAAGAGTTCCCGCAGTTTGATGTGGGGCAGCGCTCAGCTGCATCGATCGCGCGCAGGATCCAGGATCCGCTGGCGGAACTGGTAAAAATCGACCCGAAGTCGATAGGCGTCGGGCAGTACCAGCATGACATGGATCAGAAGAAACTCTCGGACGCGCTGCTTGGCGTGGTGGAGAACTGCGTGAACCGTGTCGGCGTGGATCTGAATACGGCATCGGCACCCCTGCTGTCCTATGTGGCAGGCATCAACAAGACGATCGCAAAGAACATCGTTGATCACAGGGAGGCAAACGGACGCTTTACGAACAGACGGCAGCTTCTAAAGGTGGCAAAACTCGGACCGAAGGCTTATGAACAGTGTGCGGGATTCATGCGGATCACGGGCGGGGATAACCCGCTGGATGCTACGAGCGTTCATCCCGAATCCTATGAGGCGGCAGGGAAACTTCTGGAGAAGCTCTCCATTTCTTTTGCGGATCTGAAGATGATGCAGGCACAGGCCGCCTTGGGCAAGAGCGCCGATCTGTCCGGCAGGATCCGGAACAGAAAAGAGCTTGCGCAGGAACTCGGGATCGGTGAGATCACGCTCGATGATATGATCCGGGAACTCGAGAAGCCGGCAAGAGACCCCAGGGAAAACATGCAGGGGCCGATCCTTCGCTCGGATGTGCTTTCCATGGAGGATCTGACGCCGGGTATGGTCTTAAAAGGCACGGTCCGTAATGTCATTGATTTTGGCGCATTCGTTGACATCGGTGTTCACCAGGACGGGCTGGTCCATATCTCACAGATGTGTGAGAAGTATATCAAGCACCCGCTGGAAGTGGTGTCCGTCGGGGACATCGTGGAAGTCAAAGTCTTAAGCGTCGACCCCGTCTAAAAGAGGATCTCGCTTTCCATGAAGCAGCAGTTACATTGACAAAAATACGAAATAATCGTATAATAAGTACGAAATAATCGTAATGCGGGGTTGGTATGAACACAGTCGATCAGAGAACGAATATCAGAACAATCTTTGCTTCCAACATCGGATTTCTGATGCAGGAAGCAGGCATCAGCCGTAAAAAAGCCTGCAGCGATCTCGGCGTTAAGTATACGACCTTTTGTGACTGGATCAACGGAAGGACAATTCCCAGAGAAGATCAATTGATAAAACTCGGTGATTATTTTGGCATGAAACCGGGCGATCTGCTGGTGGAAATGAACACCGGCAGCATGCCGGAACAGCGAGGCAGAGCGGCCGCATATGCCAGGGCTTCAAGGAGGCTCCCCATGGACTTGATCACGACACTGGATGATGACCGGATCAGAGAACTGATCCGCTCCGGATTCCTGTTTGAACACAGATCTCTGGAAGACTATATCAGAGAGGCCGGTGGTAAAAACATTGCTTCGCAGGAAGCGGATTGGGGTGAACCGACAGGATCCGAGGTATGGTAGAACAGGGAGATATCATCAAAATAGAGAACATCAGCCAAAAGGCGCTTGTTGTCAGCAAGGATCCGTATAATGAGAGCGGACATGTTATCGTATGTCCGATCGTATCGGGAAGTCCCGAAACCGCTTTTTCTTTTCCGATCAGTGAAGAGGCGCGCGTCCTGTGTGACAATCCGCGTCAGCTCGATCTTACAGCCAGAGGTTATACGGTCTTAAACCGCCTTTCTCTTGCGAATCTGATTCAGGTCATAGACAGACTTCAGTCACTGCTCGATTATTACTAGCCAACGCCGCATGCTTTTCGTGAAGGGTTAAGTGTTGCAACGCCCGCCGGATGGTGTTAATATGAATTGACTCTCAATCAGAGAGATCGTGTACGGACAATAACAAATACAAAGAGATGTCTTCGGGGCAGGGTGCGATTCCCGACCGGCGGTAGAGCCCGCGAACAGCCGTAAAGGCTGCTGATCCGGTATGATTCCGGAGCCGACAGTATAGTCTGGATGAGAGAAGCGTTCTTTTGAGATGATTGCATTTGCGTGCTTTGATCTTCATAAGATACCTGCAAGACAGATCTTGCGGGTATTTTTTATTGCGCTGTACGAAACAGGCAGAGAATTTCAAAGCACAGGAGGATGTAAAAATGAGTGAACTGTTTCAAAACGCGAAGGACAATCTGTCGTTCCTGTTGGTGAGCGCGCTGATCGTAGCAGGCGCGATCATACTTGCAAAGGTCGTGGAAAAACTGATCGGATTTAAGGCCGATACAAGGATCCGCGTCAGGAGGATCGCTTTTATCGGTATCTTTTCTGCGATCGCAACGGTGCTGATGCTCCTTGAGATCCCGCTTCCGTTCCTTGCGCCGCCGTTTTACAAGATCGACTTCAGCGAACTGCCGGTTCTGATCTGCGCTTTTGCATACGGCCCCGTTGCCGGCATGATCACGGAGTTTCTGAAGGTGCTGCTCAAACTGCTGTTTAAGGGAACAACGACGGCCTTTGTCGGTGACCTGGCCAACTTTGTGATCGGGATCATGCTGATCCTGCCGGCTTCGATCATCTATCACATCAAGAAGACGCGCAAGAACGCACTGATCGGGCTGGGAGCGGGCGTTGCGCTGATGACGGTATTCGGCACGGTCTTTAACGCGGTCTACCTTCTGCCGACTTTTGCGGAACTCTACGGTATGCCGCTTGATGCGATCATAGGCATGGGAGCGGAGATCAACGCGAATATCACGGACGTGACCACCTTCGTATGTTTCTGCGTGGCACCGTTCAATCTGCTGAAGGGTCTGGCCGTTTCCGTACTGACGTTTTTCCTGTATAAACCGCTCAGTCCGATGATCCATAAGGTGCATGACGATACCTTGCAGAGCAGGTGATCTTCGTTTATAATATATTATGTATGTGCACCCGTTTGATGCACAATATATAGGGTTACGGAGGCCGGTATGCACAAGATATACCGCCGTGCCCGCAAGACTGCAGAATAAAGAGACGGAGCCGTTATGAAAATAGAATTTGACGTAAAAATGACAGTCGGGAAAATGTATGATTACATGCTTTACCATACGTTTCACGGCATGCAGGGGATCCTGGGCGAGATGGTCGGCATCCTTCTGATCATCGGATTTGTGATCACGGATCCGCATAAATGGCTCTATCTGATCTTCGGGCTGATCGTGCTGTTCTATCTGCCGGTTGCCCTGTTTATCAACGCGGCAAGGCAGGTACGTCTGCAGCCGGCTTTTCAGGATAAACTGCACTATATCCTCTCGGATGAGGGCATAGAAGTGCATCTGGGAGAGCAGGTTGATTCGCAGCCGTGGGAGAACATGCAGAAAGCGGTCTCCACTTCCAAGAACCTGATCATCTATACCGGTAAGAACACAGCCTCGCTGTTTCCGAGAGCCGATCTGGGCGATCAGGAGGTTGCCGTGATCGAGATGATCAGTACGCACATGGACCCGAAGAAGGTAAATATCCGCATATGATATATGAAACGCACAGCAGCCGGGAAACCTTTGAACTGGCAGGAAAACTTGCAAAAGAAGCCATTCCCGGAGAGATATATACACTGATCGGGGATCTGGGCGTAGGCAAAACGGTCTTCACGCAGGGCTTTGCCGACGGACTCGGCATCAAGGGACCTGTGAACAGCCCGACTTTTACGATCCTGCAGATCTATGAGCAGGGGCGCCTGCCGTTCTACCACTTCGATGTCTACCGGATCGGGGACGTGGAAGAGATGGAGGAGATCGGATATGAAGACTGCTTCTACGGAGAAGGGGTCTGCATGATCGAGTGGGCGGATCTGATCAAAGAGATCATACCGGAGAATGCCCGCCGCATCACGATCGAAAAGGATCTTGCCAAAGGCACCGACTACCGGCTGATCAGGGTGGATGAACCATGAAGATACTTGCAATAGATTCCTCGGGACTGGTCGCAAGCGTTGCGCTCCTTGAGGACGACAATGTGGTGGCCGAGTATTCGGTGAATTTTAAAAAGACGCATTCCCAGACGCTCGTCCCGATGCTGGATGAGATCAAAAAGATGGTCGGACTGGACTTATCAACGGTGGACGCGATCGCAGTGGCAAAGGGACCCGGCAGTTTTACGGGACTGCGTATCGGTTCGGCAACCGCAAAGGGACTGGGGCTTGCGCTCGAAAAGCCGTTGATCCCGGTCGGAACCGTGGATGCGCTCAGCTACAATGCCTGGGATTATCCGGGCCTGGTGTGTCCGATCATGGACGCCAGAAGAGAGCAGGTTTATACCGGCATCTACCGGTTTGACAAAGGCGCATGGGAAGTGATCAAAGAGCAGTGCGCGATCTCTGTGGCGGATCTGCTTGAGATCTTAAATGAGATGGAAGGACCGGTCCTGTTCTTGGGAGACGGCTGTCCGGTATATGCGGAGCAGATCAGGGAAGGCATCCGGATCCCCTGTGAATTCGCACCGCCGCATATGAGCAGGCAGCGCGCCGCATCACTCGGGGTGCTGGCCATGGAGCTTTACAGGCGCGGTATCAGTGAGAGCGCGGATGAGCACAGACCGGAGTATTTGAGAAAATCACAGGCCGAGAGAGAAAAGCAGAGCCGCGAGGCCTCTGATGCAAAAGAATGAATACAGACGTAACGATCCGCCCGATGCTGGATGCGGATGTTCCGGTTGTCGCAAAGATCGAGGAAGCGACTTTTTCGATGCCGTGGTCGGCAGATGATTTTTACGACATGATCCGGAGAGATAACATGACTTACATGGTGGCGCAGACAGGCGACACCATTATCGGCGGGGCCGGCATGCGTAACATCGCGGGAGACGGTGAGATCACCAATGTGGCGATCCTGGAAGAATACCGCGGACGCGGCTACGGGAAGAAACTGCTTACAGCGCTCTTAGAGGAAGGAACAAAGATGGGCGCGAATGCGTTCACCCTCGAGGTGCGTATCAGCAACACGCCGGCGATCCGGTTATACGAAAGCCTCGGATTTGTGTCCGAGGGCGTCCGTCCCGGGTTTTACGAGCGTCCGAAAGAGGACGCGCTGATCATGTGGAAACGATGAGCAGCCGGGGCATGAAATAGGAGAATGATCAATGCTTGATGTTTGTTTGCTGGGAACGGGTGGCATGATGCCCCTGCCCCGCAGATGGCTTACTTCCTGCATGATGCGTTACAACGGCAGCAGTATTCTGATCGACTGCGGCGAGGGAACGCAGATTGCGATGAAAGAAAAGGGGTGGAGCCCCAAACCGATCGATGTGATCTGCTTTACGCATTACCATGCGGATCATATCAGCGGACTGCCGGGACTGCTCCTGTCGATGGGCAACGCAGAACGGACGGAACCCGTGATCATGATCGGACCCAAAGGCCTGACACGTGTGGTCAGCGCGCTGCGGACGATCGCGCCGGAACTGCCGTTTGAGATCCGTTTCATAGAACTGAACGAAGCGTTCGAGACGATCCCGTTTGAAGGCTTCCGCCTGGAAGCGTTCCGGCTGCAGCACAACATGGTCTGCTACGGTTACAACATGATCATCGACCGTGCCGGCAGGTTTGACGCGGAGCGCGCCAAAGAGCAGCAGATCCCGTTAAAACTCTGGAACGTTCTGCAGAAGGGTGAAACCGTGGAGCAGGACGGCAGGGTGTATACGCCGGACATGGTGCTCGGACCCGAGAGAAAAGGCATCAAGCTGACATACTGTACCGATACAAGGCCGATCCCGTCCATTGCGGAACATGCCGCAGAAGCCGATCTGTTCATCTGCGAGGGCATGTACGGTGAGCCCGACATGGAAGAGAAGGCCAAAGAACATAAGCATATGACTTTTTATGAGGCGGCAAAGCTCGCGCTTGCTGCCAATGTCAAAGAACTGTGGCTGACACACTACAGTCCTTCCCTGCTCAACCCCAGGGAATACAGGGATCAGGTCAGGAAGATCTTTGCCAACACGCATACCTGCAAGGACGGCAGAAGCGTGGATCTGGTCTTTGAAGATGCGGAATCATAGAAACGCAGGAGGTGCGCGGTGGACAAGCGCAACCTGAAAAACTTCATCGTGTTGTTCATTCTGGCGCTGCTGATCATAGGAGCGTTCGTTTTGGTTACAAAACGGGGCAGCAGGCGTGATGAATCCAACATCTCGAGGACTGCGGTGGAGGAAGTCCTTGACCGGGATCTTTCCAAGAACTATCCGGCAACACCCAAGGAAGTCGTGAAGATGTACAGCGAGATCACGCGCTGCTTCTATGCGGAGGACTACACGGAGGATCAGCTCGTGGAACTGGCGGAGCAGTCCAGGCGCCTGTTTGATGACGAACTGAGAGCCAACCAGACGGATGAGCAGTATCTGATGAACCTGCGGACGGTCATTTCCAATTATAAAGAAGAAAAGCGGACCATTTCCAGCTTCTCCGTGGCAAGCGCTTCGGATGTTGACTATAAGGAAATGGACGGATATAAGTGGGCGCATCTGATGGCCATCTATACGATCAAGACAAACCATGCGTTTGACACCAGCAAAGAAGAGTATCTGCTGCGCAAGGATCCGCAGGGACACTGGAAGATATACGGCTGGCGTGTGATCGAAGAAGAGCCGGCGCTTATAGAGGGACAGCAATGATGCAAGATCTGTTGATCCTTGGAATTGAAAGTTCATGCGATGAAACAGCGGCGGCCGTTGTAAAAGGCGGCCGCACTGTTCTGTCTAACGTGATCTCCTCGCAGATCGATATCCACACGCTCTACGGCGGCGTGGTGCCGGAGATCGCATCCAGAAAACATACCGAGCGGATCAATCAGGTGATCCGGCAGGCTCTGCAGGAAGCGGATGTTACGCTTTCAGACATCGACGCCATTGCCGTGACCTACGGACCGGGCCTTGTGGGCGCGCTTCTTGTGGGCGTTGCGGAAGCCAAGGCATTGAGTTTTGCCACCGGGATCGATCTGATCGGCGTACACCATATCGAAGGACATATCAGCGCGAATTATATCGAGCATACCGAACTGGAACCGCCGTTCATGTCGCTTGTTGTATCCGGCGGGCATACGCATCTGGTCAATGTGCCGGCTTACGGCGAATACGAGATCCTGGGGCGTACCAGGGACGATGCGGCGGGAGAAGCGTTTGACAAAGTCGCGCGCGCCATCGGTCTTGGCTATCCCGGCGGTCCGAAGATCGATCTTGCGGCCAGAGAGGGAAATCCCGATGCGATCGCGTTTCCGCGGGCCCATGTGGATGCGTCGGCCTATGATTTCAGCTTCAGCGGGTTAAAATCAGCCGTGCTCAACTATCTGAACGGCTGTGAGATGAAGGGCGAAACGATCAGCGTGCCCGATGTTGCCGCATCCTTCCAGAAAGCGGTCGTGGATGTGCTGGTCACGAATTCCATGATGGCCTGCGAGGAACATTCCTGTAAGAAGTTCGCGCTGGCAGGCGGCGTTGCTTCCAATTCCGCCCTGCGTCATGCGATGGAAGAAGCCTGCAGGGAACGGGGTATTGATTTTTATGTGCCTTCACCCGTATTCTGTACGGATAACGCGGCGATGATCGCAGTGGCGGGATATTACGAATATCAAAAAGGAATCAGGAGCGATCTTACGCTCAATGCAGTACCAAACCTTCCGCTCGGAGAGCGCTGAGTACCGGTTCATACATGAGGATATAACGGATGAGAAACGGAAAGAAAAGCACAGCGATCGTTCTGGCAGCAGGAAAAGGAAAACGCATGGGAACGGATGTTGCCAAGCAGTACCTTCTGCTTGCGGGCAAACCTGTGCTGTGCCACTGCCTGCAGGTGTTTGAGGACAGCCCCATTGATGAAGTCGTGATCGTGACGGCAGAAGATGAGATCGAATACTGCAGACGGGAGATCGTAGAGAAGTATCATCTCAGGAAAGTCACACAGATCGTTGCCGGCGGCAGAGAGCGGTATCATTCCGTAGCCTGCGGCCTGCGCGCAGCGGGAGACTGTGACTATGCGTTCATACATGACGGGGCAAGGCCGTTTATCGAGCCCGCGATGATCGGGCGCCTGTTTGATGCGGTAGAAAAGGACGGGACGGCGATCGCGGCCATGCCGGTAAAGGATACGATCAAGATCGCAGATGAAGCCGGCTTTGCGAAGAGCACGCCGAACAGGGACCTGGTCTGGCAGATGCAGACCCCGCAGGTCTTTGCCTATGCGCCGATCCGCGAAGCCTATGAGAAACTGCTGCGGGAAGAAGAGGAAACGATCCGGCGGGGCATTCACATTACGGATGACGCCATGGTCATGGAAACCTTCGGTTCCCTGCCCGTAAAGCTGGTCGAAGGCAGTTACCGCAACATCAAGATCACCACACCGGAAGATCTAAAGATCGCGGAAGCGCTGCTTTTTTGTTATCAGGAGAATATATAAGGAGACGGATGATCATGAAAAACCGGATTCTAAGGAACATGGTAACCATAATGGCCTGCCTGATACTGGTGTGTGACGGTCAGGTTCTGAATGCTATGGCGGAAGAAGCAACAGATCCGGAAGAGATCGTGTCAGAGGATTCAGCTGTCTCAGAGGAGAATATCCTTCCGGGAACGGTTCGGGAAGAGGATGAAATTCCGGAAGGGGAAGAACTTCCCGTGGAGGAAGAAGAAAAACTGGGAGATTTCATTATTGATGGAGACATGGGGTTACTTTTTGATTACTCCATACTGGATGACGATACAGCCCGGATAGACAATTGTTCTTATTTTGACAGTGATGAAGGAGAATACCTGGTTATCCCGGATCAGCTGGACGGAAAGGCCGTGAGCGAGATCGGAAGCCAAGCATTTCAAACAATATCAGTAAATGAAAAAAGACCCTTTGTGATCCCGGACAGTGTCACTAAGATCGGACCCTTAGCTTTTGATCGATGCGATGCCTTCACAGGAGACCTTATAATTCCGGACAGTGTCACGGAAATCGGAATAGAGGCGTTTTATCACTGCTTTGATTTGACCGGAAATCTAACGCTACCGAAAGGCATTACGGTGATTAACGAATACACATTTAGTGCTTGCAAATTTACGGGAAATCTAACCATCCCCAAAGGGGTTACTTCGATTGAAAGAGGGGCGTTTGAGCGTTGCTGCTTCAACGGGTATCTTGCCATCCCCGACAGCGTCACAGAGATCGGGAATGGAGCATTTTCAGGCGCAAGCTTCATAAAGGTCGTGAACCGGTCAAATGTGGAGTATCAATTATCCGGGGATGGCTGGGTTGATGAGGATACCGGAGAAGAGATCATTTCGATCAAAAACGGAGTAGCAGTGAAGTTGCCGGACTGTTTCGGTAAAAAATGGCACTGGACACCGGGCGGCGCATCCTACAGGGTGGAATATATCCCGTATCAGGACGGCGTTGCTGAACTTTCCTCCTATGACGGAGAACCTGCCGGAGACCTCGTGATGCCGGATTCGTTTGTCGGATTTCCGGTTACGACGATTGCTCCTTATGCATTTCAAGACGGTTCCGGCTTTACGGGCAGCCTGATCATTCCCGACAGTGTTACTGAGATCGGAGATTATGCATTTTATAACTGCAGCGGTTTCACGGGCAGCCTGACGATCCCGGACAGCGTAGAGACGATCGGTGAAGGCGCATTCTATCAATGCATAGGTTTAACAGGAGCCCTGACGATCCCGGACAGTGTCACGGAGATCGGAGATCAGGCATTTTCTTCCTGCAACGGAATCAAGATTGTTTCAAACCGTTCATCGGTTCCGGTGAAACTGCCGGATACTCCCGGCCATACCTGGATCGATTCGGTAACAGGAAAGCAGATCCAAACGATCGCGAAAGGGACTGCGCTTCGGGATGATTACCTGGAGTGCGCGCCCGGCATTGCGGAGCCCTATTTTGTGTTTGATGAGGTCGCACCGCAGACCTATACCGGAAAGGCGATCAAGCCGGTGGTAAATGTCCGTTACGGCGAAACCGCATTAAAAGAAAACGTTGATTATACGATCGCCTACAAGAATAACACAAATGCGGGAACAGCATCCTTTACCATAACGGGGAAAGGCAACTATGCGGGCAGGCAGCCGGGGACATTCCGGATCAGTGCAAGGGACCTTGATGATGCGGATATTTCGGATCTTGCATCAATCGTCTATAACGGGAAAAATTACACGCCGATCCCGACGATCACCTACAATAAAAAGAAACTGGCAAACAAAAAAGATTTCAAGGTGGCCTACTATACAAATGCTTTGTGTAAGGGGAAATCTGTGACGCCTAATGCGGTTGGAGACTATTGGGTTAAAGTTACAGGCACGGGGAATTTTACCGGAGAAGCAAAGCTCCCGTTTCAGATCGGCGCAGCCGAAAAGATCCCGGTAAGCAAGCTTACGATCGGAAAGATCGCGGACCAGCAATACGACGGTTCACAGAAGAAACCTTCACCTACGGTTTCGTATGGAGGAACCGAGTTGGCAGAGGAAGCCTATGAGCTTTCCTGGGGACCCAATACAGCAGTCGGCACCGGCAAAGTGATCATCACCGGGAAAGATCCTTATATCGGCTCCAGGATCGTGACTTTTAAGATCACAGGGATTCCGATGAACAAAGTAATAGTCTCAGGTTTGCCAAAATCAATGGAGTATGACGGGACGGAAAAGGAACCGGTACTGACACTTACCTATCAGTCGGAACCGGTATCGTGTGCGATCGATACGGCTTATGAAGTAATGACAGACGTTGAAGAAGCCGGGATCAACTGCATCATATCTTACAAGAACAACAGGGATGCAGGAACGGCCACCGTTACGCTTACCGGTATCCACGGCGGATCGGGAACGGTAAGCAAAACCTTCAAGATTACACCGTATGATATCACCCCCGCAAAAGATGAAGGGGATTATTTCACAATTGATGCCGGAACGGAGCCGTACGCCTTTGCCAAGGGCGGCGTGAAGCCGAAACCGGTTGTGAAGTATAAGGATCAGGTGCTGAAAGAGGGGAAGGACTATATGCTGTCCTATACCAATAACACTGCGCTTTATAACGGAACCGGTACAAAAGCACCGACCATCAAGGTAACAGGCAAAGGAAACTTTAAGGGGAATGATGCAAGTACGACTTTCATGATCACTGCTGCGGATCTGACGGCGAGCGGTGTCAGGGTGATCGCAAATGATGTCGTGCATAAGGATAAAGCAGGCAACTGGAAGACAAAGATCTCGCTCGCAGGTCCAGACGGCAAAGCATTAAAGCCCGGAACAGACTATGATGACAAGAACATCTGCTTCTATACGAAAGACAGTGAAGGAGACCATGAGATCCTTCCGGATGCCAAACTGGATGCGCGCACTACGGTTTATGTGGATGTCAACGCCGCCGGAGCATCCTATGCAGGCTCTGCAACCGGAAGCTACAGGATCGTGGCACAGGACATCAGCAAACTGACGGCTGTTATAATCCCGCAGACATACACAGGAACTGCGATCGAACCTGCTCCGGGTGACATCATATGGAAATCCGGCAGAACTGTGCTGGATGATGTGACTGTTGAGATCGATCGCTACCAGAACAACATCAACAAAGGAAAAGCAACGGTTATCGTGAAAGGTACCGGTAACTACGGCGGCAGCAAGACCATCACCTTTACGATCGGCGCCAAGGGCCTGTTCTGGTGGTGGAACCTGTTGTTCTGACCGCCGCCTCGGGGCATCATTCCTTTCTAAGACAAGTGAATGATATAGAAAAATGGGATAGTTAGAGTAAGCACAACAAACAACACAGGGTGTACATTTTCGTCGCGAAATGTACACCCTGTGTTAATATTTATAATGGTGGTAGCGGTTTCCCTTGAAATATAAGGGAAAGGGCTTGACAACCTTTCCCTTTTGTATATAATGATAATTGAACATATGAATAAGTGCTCATATGTTCAGAATAAAAACATAATAAATTATAGCCCTGCAAAGGAGTAGGACGGCATAGAGAAAGGATTTGAAATCATGAAAAAGACTTATAAGATCGAAGTGGACTGCGCCAACTGTGCAAACAAGATGGAAGACGCAGCGAAGAAAACGGAAGGTGTTGCGGACTGCACCGTGAACTTTATGGCACTGAAGATGACCGTAGACTTTGCAGAGGGCGTGGATGAGAAGGCAGTTATGAAAGATGTTGTGAAGAACTGCAAGAAGGTAGAGGATGACTGCGAGATCCTGCTGTAGGAACCTGTTCCTCAGGCGCAGGTTAAGGCCATGGCACAGGTGCTGACGCGATGTGCCGGACCTGCTGACAGGGAGAGAAGAAGACATGACGAAAAAGCAGAAAAAAGTTTTGATCAGGATCATCGTTACGACCGTTCTGGTGATCGCGCTCGAGATCCTGTTCCATATCCTGGAAAAGAACGGCATCCTGCCGGAGAACGAACGGACAACCACATTCATTAAGGTCGGATCTTACCTGATCCCGTATCTCCTGATCGGCTATGACATCTTAAAGAAAGCCGGCAAGGGCATCTTAAACCGGCAGGTGCTGGACGAGAATTTCCTGATGGCGGTCGCAACAATCGGTGCTTTTGCGCTCGGGGAGTACAGGGAAGGCGTTGCGGTCATGCTGTTTTATCAGATCGGTGAGCTGTTCCAGTCCTATGCGGTCGGCAAAAGCCGCAGAAATATCTCGGACCTGATGGACATCAAGCCGGATTACGCGAACCTCCTTACGGACGGGAACGTCGAAAAGACGGATCCCGAAAACGTTCCGGCAGGCTCCCTGATCGTGGCCTATCCGGGAGAGAAGATCCCGATCGACGGTTTTGTGGAGGAAGGCAGTTCCACGCTGCATACGGCGGCACTGACCGGCGAGAGCGTACCGCGCGAGGTCGGAAAGGGCGAGGAGGTCATCAGCGGCTGCGTGAATCTAAGCGGGATCTTAACGATCCGCACAACGAAGGAGTTCGGGGAATCCACGGTGGCTAAGATCCTGGATCTTGTAGAGAATGCCGGATCGAGAAAATCAAGGTCAGAGAATTTCATCAGCAAATTCGCAAGGATATATACCCCGGCTGTCTGCATCGGCGCACTTGCGCTTGCATTGCTGCCGCCGCTTGTCAGGCTGTTCATGGGGATGGAGGCGCAGTTTTCGGACTGGATCTACAGGGGCCTTACGTTTCTTGTCATCTCCTGTCCCTGCGCGCTTGTGATCAGCATTCCGCTGACGTTCTTTGCGGGGATCGGCGGTGCCTCAAGAGACGGCATCCTGATCAAGGGTTCCAATTTCCTGGAGGCTTTATCCAAAGTAAAGTATGTACTCTTTGACAAGACGGGAACCGTTACGCAGGGTGTATTCGAAGTGGTCGGCATCCATCACAGCGAGATGGAGGAAAAGAAACTTTTGGAATACGCGGCGCTTGTGGAAGGCAGGAGCACGCATCCGATCGCAAAGAGTATCGTGCGCGCGCATGACGGGGCTCTTGATTTTGACAGAGTCAGCGATCTTACTGAGATCAGCGGCCACGGGATCAGGGCCAGAGTGGATGGCATTCCGGTCGCGGTGGGCAACGCGAGACTGATGGATTCCATGGGTATTCCGTTCATCGCCTGCCATCATCCCGGCACGATCGTCCACATGGCGATCGACGGGGCATACGCAGGGCATATCCTGATCGCGGATATCGTCAAACCGCAGGCGGCTGAGGCCATGTCCCTCATGAAGGCAGCGGGCGTCAAAAAGGCCGTGATGCTGACGGGAGATACCGCAGCGGTAGCGGAGTCTGTCAGCAGGGAACTCGGAGCGGATGCGTATTACAGTGACCTTCTGCCGGCCGACAAGGTCACAAAGGTGGAAGAGTATCTGGCATCAAAATCACAGGATTCCATGCTTGCGTTCGTAGGCGACGGGATCAACGACGCGCCGGTTCTGACCAGAGCCGATATCGGGATCGCGATGGGCGCGCTGGGATCTGACGCGGCGATCGAGGCGGCGGATGTCGTGCTGATGGATGATGATCCGGTTAAGATCGCAACAGCGATCCGCGGTGCCGGAAAATGCATGCGGATCGTTTATGAGAACATTGTATTTGCGCTTCTGGTCAAAGGGATCTGTCTGGTGCTGGGCGCGCTTGGTATCGCGAATATGTGGATCGCGATCTTTGCCGATGTCGGCGTGATGGTCTTGGCTGTATTGAATGCGATCCGTGCGCTGCGCTTTGGCGGGGCACTTTCAGCGGCAACAGTTCGGAAAGCAGGTGAATGATGAAAATAAAGGATGAAAATGAATTATACGATCTGGCGGAGCTGTTCAAGGTGTTCGGGGATTCGACGAGGATCCGGATATTGTTTGCACTGTTTGATGAGGAGCGCTGCGTGTCGGACATCGCCAATACCCTGCAGATCACGCAGTCGGCGATCTCGCATCAGTTAAAGATCCTGAAACAGAGCAAGCTGATCAAAAGCCGCCGCGATGGCAAGCAGATCTATTATGCGCTGGCTGATGACCATGTGCGGTCCATCATCGGACAGGGACTCGAGCACGTGGAAGAATAGACCGCTTCATATCGAAGCATAAGAAAACGGATGCGGCATTTGCCGCATCCGTTCTTGATCATATTGAAAACAACAGGTCAGAGTATTTGAACAAAAGTGTTCTGACTGCATTCAGTCGATCGGCCACCACAGGAACTTCCGGGGTCCGATCCGGAATTTCGCGCTGGTTGCGCCGGTATAATCGCCGATCCCGTAAATGTAAATGGTTGCGTTTCCGACGCCGTAGTTGTTATAGTATCTGCCGATCTCATAGTCGGTTTTCTTAAGTGTGGTGTCACCGATCTTAACCACAAGATCATCCTTTCCGGGGCAGATGAAACCTGCGGAATAGTCATAAGGCTGACCGCCGTTTACCGTGACCTTGGCCTTGCTCAGCGAGCCGGCCTTGACGGAATATATCCAGTAGGCCGACGTGTTTTTCACTTGATATTTGTCATACCAGGTATCATATACTTCCACTTTGATCTCGGCACTTGTGCCTTCTCGGAGAATGTCCTCGGGTCTGACTTCGGTTCCCGCTTTGCGGATGCCGTTTGTCAGTTCCGCATCTTTTGCATAGGTATAGCGGTACTTCTTACTGTAATCAGCCCCCGCCTTCAGCTTTTCATTGTTCCAGTATACTTCAGGAGTAGAGAACAGGCCGTTCTTCTTGGGGCTGCGTACCAGATCCGGTGCATGGACGAATGTAGTTCCCATATTGATCAATCCGTCGCCGGAGATCCAGAAATCCGCACTGATCTTTCCGGTAAAAGCGCCCTTTCCGGTTATGGTGACTTTGCCCTTGCGGCTTGTTTTAGGTTTGTTTTTTGCATATGTTATGGTGTAATCAATGCCGGGCGTCAATTCCACGGAATTACCATCACCATCTTCATCATAGTAAATTTCCAGGACCAGCTTTGCGCCGGCTGATAACGGCTGGCCTCCAACAGCGAGAGTATGACCGTCAAATCCATCTACCGTGTACTCATCAGGCTCATGCTCATACCCGAAAGAATCATATTGCAGGATCCTGATCCTATCACCGCTATCCTCCTGGATGTTATATGCCTGGATCGTAAACGGTTTGGACAGACTGCCGCTGAAACGGCCCATACCGGTCACGGTCATTGTTGCTTTGCCGGTTTTTTGATTATTCTTGTAGGAAAGCGTATAGTCTCTGCCCGGTACAAGCTCAAAGCCGTCGTAGGTGAGTGTTATATCCTGCTTAACGATACCTACCAGCATCGTATCCTCACTCCAGGGTATGGACGGCTCAAATCCGTTGATCACGGCATTGTTGATCGGAAGCTGCGTGATCTTGAAAGTTTTGGTCAGGCTGCCGGTATAGGGAGCCTTTCCCGTTATGATCATGGTCGCGGTTCCTGCCGACTTGTTGTTGATATAATTGACTGTGTAATCATCATCTTCCACAAGTGCTTCGCCGTTCTTGGTCAGGTGTACCGTCATGGTATCCTGTATATATTCGTCTACATCAGGATCCGCAGACAACGGAATGCCGGCCGAGAAGTTCTTTAGGGTTGCCTTGGCAATGGAGATACAGTTTGCTTTTGCGATGATATTCAGCGTCACATCCAGGTTGCCTGTAAAGTTCCCATTGCCTGTTACTTTGATCGTATGGACGCCCGGGGATTTAAAATCACTGCCCGTATATTCGCACTTAAAATCCGTATTGTTCTTCAACTGGGTCTTTACGCCTGTCACCGGGTTTTCATAATAGATCACGGGAACGGGCTTGATCGCTTTCCCGGTCTCCGCTGCAAGGATCACAGATTCCTCCGGGGCAGGCAGAGCAACCTTTTGAATACGAAACACGATCTGATCCTGCCCGGTGAAATTACCTTTGCCCTTTACGGTAGCAGTCGGCATCTTGTTTGCGGCAGCATTTTCCGAAGCATTTACGTTGTTGCTGTAGGCGACGGTATAGTCAATACCGCTTCTGAGGCGTCTGTTTCGGAAGTACACACGCAATGAAGGGAAAATAACGGGGCTTCCGGTATAAACGGCTGTTTTATTACAGCTTGCCTCCGAAACCCACAATCCGTTCGGAATGTTTATGGGGCCTTCTTCTGTATCTTTACCGATCTGTGCCTTGTCGGTATCGATGATATCTCCCCATTCGGCATCGATATCACGCGTAATGGTGTAAGAAAAATCGGCGATCGAGCTGTTATTATAGCCATCCCTGACTGCGATCGCTCTTATGGTGAGGGTGCCGGCCTTTTCCGTAACGGGGATAGGCTCCTCATACAACTGGCTGTTTTCATCCGGATCAGAACCATTCAGTGTATAGAGGATCTTTGCATCGGAAGGATCAGTCGCCAACAGGCAGACGGTATCCCCGTAATGAAGTTCGTCTCCTAAATCGGGATCCGGCTCTGCCATCGGCGGATCTGCTGTCAGTTTCTTATTCCAAACAGCTTTGATCGTCATATCCTCTTCGACAGTCGTGGTACCCGGAACGAAGTCCTGTTCATCCTCGTCCACCCATCCTTCGAAGTCGCAGTTGGCCCGTTTCGGCTCTTCCACACGGAAAGTACCTCCGTTCGGAACCTTGATCGTTCTGCTCCTTACGTAAACGGGACCGCCATCATCTTCAACATATGTCAGGATACCGCCGCCCGCGGC
>JAGCXZ010000057.1 GCA_017961065.1 Lachnospiraceae bacterium | reverse complement strand
TCGGCAGCACATCTCCCGGCTTGATCGCGTTGCGTCTGCGGAATTCCCACGGATCGATCCCGACCATCTCTGCCAGCAGATTGATGTTCATTTCCGTGGCAAAGCAGCTCTGGGTGACGCCGAAACCTCTGAATGCGCCGGATACCACGTTGTTTGTATAGACAGACATACCGAAGATGTCTATGTTCTGATAATTGTACGGTCCCGCGGCATGTGTGCAGGCCCTGTGCAGAACGGGTCCGCCAAGGGATGCGTATGCGCCCGTGTCCGCGATGATGATACCCTTCATGCCCGTCAGAATGCCGTTTTCATCACACGCCGTCGTAAACTCCATTTCCATCGGATGTCTCTTGACATGATAGGTCAGGGATTCCTGTCTGGAATACTTGATCTTGACCGGACGTTTCAGGACCCAGGCAAGCAACGCGGTATAGGGCTGAACGCTCATATCCTCTTTGCCGCCGAATCCGCCGCCGACAAGCGGCGCGTGGCAATGCACCTTCTCCGGCGGGATCTGCAGCATCTGCGCGCACTCCCGCTGCACATCATAAATGGACTGGCTCGTCGTATAGATCAGAAGACCGTCCTCCCCCTCCGGAAGCGCCACACAGCATTCCGGTTCCATGAACCCGTGCTCCTGCCAGGGGGTTTTGTATTTTCTCGTGACAACATATTTGGAATTTTTGATCGCCGTATCCGCATCCCCGCGGACCAGACCGGATCTGCTCATGACATTTCCGTCCGGATGGATCAGCGGCGCGTCGCCCTTTAACGCATCAAACGGCGATGTGACCGGCTTCAGTTCCGTATAATCGACTTCGATCAGGGAAAGGATCTCATCCAGCGCCTCCTGCTTGTCGGACGCAACGACGGCCAAAACATTTCCCAGGTACTTTGTCGTATCTCCCACGCCCATCATGACATCCCAGTCCTGCTTCAGATGTCCGATGATGTTGTAGGGAACATCTTCTTTCGTCAGGATCTCCACGCAGTCCGGATGCTCCAGTGCTTTCGAGCAGTCGATCGCGTTGATCAGCGCACGCGGATATTTGGAATACAGGCACTTGCCGAAAAGCATACCCGGCAGATAAATATCATCCGTATAGATGCCCGTTCCGTTCACTTTCTCGGCGGCATCGATCCGCTTTGCGTGCTCGTTCATATGCAGGCTCTTCGGATCTTCGGGGATCTCTTTGTGCTCCCTGAAATATTCCGCTGCCATCAGAATGGCATCCTCGATCTTGCGGTATCCCGTACAGCGGCAGAGATTACCCTTGATCGCCTGTTTGACATCCTGTCTGGTCGGATTGAGATTGACATCCAGCAGGCTCTTGGCGGATATGATCATGCCCGGAATACAGAAGCCGCACTGCACGGCGCCCGCTTCGGCAAAGCAGTGTTCATAGACGCGCATTTCGTCTGGGTCTATCCCTTCCACTGTCAGGATCTTTTTCCCTTCCAGTTTTGAGAGCAGCGGTACGCAGGCTTTGACCTTGGCATTGTCGACCAGCACCGTACATGTCCCGCAGGCACCCTCCGAGCAGCCGTCCTTCGCCGCAGTCAGATGCAGATCGTCGCGCAGGAATCGCAGGAGTTTCTTGTCGTGCGCGCTTTCATACTCTTTTCCGTTGATGTTGACTTTATACATGTTTCCCTCCGGTATTGTCAGATCATCTGATCCAGAAAATCACGAAGCAGATTGCAGCAGACAGATTTTCTGTATTCCGCCGATACACGTCCTCTTGTCAGGACCATGGTATCCGCATACTTTTGTATGAACGCCTCTTTCAGCTCTCCGGCTTCAGCAGCCGTCTTGCCGATGAGCATCTTTTCGATCTCTTTATACCGCAGGACAGTATCGGCCACCGCCCCGAACGCAGCGGCGATCCGTTTGATCTTACCGTCCTCTTTGTTCAAAATACCCGCAAACGATACGCGGGAGATCGCCAGCGCGTTTCTTCCGCCGATCTTCTGATAATAGTAATCGTCAAGGCCCTCTTTGGGGATCAGGATCTCCGCGATCAGTTCGTCGCTTTCCAGATCCAGCTGCTTTCTTCCCTTGTAGAACGCGTCAACGTCAACCGTACGCTCTTTTGCCGCGGATGCGATCCTGAGTTTCGCATCCGTCACATACTCTATCAGTACGGAATCCGCCTTTGCGGAACCGTTTCCCAGATTGCCCCCGAATGTACCGGCATTGCGGATCGCCGGTGCGGCAATATGGCTGACTGCTTCCTTCATCAGATCCGGCACCAGCGGGCTCTTCAGCGCCTGCGTGAAAGTCACTCCCGAGCCGATCCGGACATAGGTGTCATCTTCGCTGATCTGCTGCAGTTCACTGACGCGGTTCAAAAACAGATATGTAACGCCCTTACGGTTTTCCACCATCAGATCCGTTCCGCCCGCATAGGGAACGACATCCTGCTCCGCACGGATCCTGAGCGCTTCTTCCAATGTGACCGGTGTATATCTTACCATAATCCGTTCCCCTCCTTTGCAGCATTTCCGACCGCTTTCACGATCGCGTTATATCCTGTGCAGCGGCACAGATTGCCGGATAGTCCTTCCCTGATCTGTTCTTCGTCAGGATGCGGATTGGCGCTCAGCAATGCCTCTGCCGCCAGGACCATGCCCGGGATGCAGAAACCGCACTGTACGGCCGACATTTCCGCAAAGGCTTTGTCCAGAACGGCAAACCGTTCCGTTTCGCGGAATCCTTCCATGGTGACAACGGATCTGTCTGCGATCGCGCCCATTGCCACGCAGCATGAATTGTAAAGCACGCCGTCGATCAGTACGGAGCATGCTCCGCACTCCCCTTCCTTACAGCCGCACTTCACGCTCTTGCAGTCATATTCATCGCGGAGAACATCGAGCAGGCGGTCGTTTGCGCTGCCTTCATAAGAGACTTTCTGTCCGTTTAATACAAAATTCAGAGCATCCATGTCATTCCGCCTCCTTCATGAGTTCTTTCAGCGTGTCTTCTGCCGTGAACGGCACATGGTTCAGCTTGTGCTTCTTACAGCCGCCAAGCGCCTGTTCCACTGCTTCCAGATACGCTCCGGGAACTCCGACAAGCGGGAGTTCTCCGGCGCCTTTCGCACCGTAAGGACCGTCCGGGAATTTCTCCACATGAAGCATGCACTGCATGTTCGGAACATCCTTGGTCGTCGGGATCAGGTAATCCGAGAACGAGTTGTTCCGGATCCTTCCCTTATCGTCATAATCCATCTTCTCGATGGAAGAATAGCCGATCCCCTGCAAAAAACCACCTTCCATCTGTCCCATGACAATGTTATAGTCCATCGGCGTGCCGACATCGAAATTGCCGTACGCGCCCAGAACCTTCGTAACGCCCGTCAGCGTATCCACTTCGACTTCGATCGCGTTCACGGCCCAGGCATAGGTCGGATAAGCATCTCCTTCGAATTTCTCCAGCGAGAACGGGATCATGAAGTCTGGCTGCCTGTACCGTTCCTCTACTTCCTGCTCCTCACCGTCTTTCCAGATCTCACGCAGTTTGATCGAAGCTCTGCGGAGCAGTTCTCCCACGGTCATCAGCGATCTGGATGCGACCGTCGGGCCGGAATCCGGAACCCTTGCCGTATCCGGATGGTCATAGAAAACCTTCTCCAGCGGCAGGTTCAGTTCATTGGCAACGATCTTGCAGAAGGTGGTCCTTACGCCCTGTCCGATCTCACCGTTGGAAGCCAGGATCTCGACCCGGCCGTCCGCATATTTGTGAAGTCTTGTTACGGCCTTGATGATGTCTCTTTCACCGGAGCCCGTGAATCCCGCGCCGTGGAAGATCATCGACATACCGATACCCCTGCGGTAGCGTCCTGTCTGCGGCTTGCTGTATTCCGCTTTCTTTTTCCTGTAGTCACAGACCTTGTCAACCTCATTGATCATATCCTGTACGGGAACAGGGAAATGATACTTTCCGCACGTGGATGTCGGATCGTTCTGTTTTGCCAGGTGGGCTTCCTTAAAAGCAAGGGATTCCACGCCCAGATCCTGCGCGATGTGATCCATCATCATCTCGATTGCGAAAAACGTCTGCGGCGCGCCGAATCCCCTGTAGGCTCCGCAGGGCGAAGTATTCGTTTTCAAGGCACGGCCGGTCACATGAATGTTGGGCACATTGTAAACACCGGGCGCAGCTATGATCCCGCGCTGCAAAACGACCGCCGACAACGTGGAATATGCCCCCGCGTTGAAGGTAACGTCACAGTCCAGCGCCGTAACCTTTCCGTCCTTTACTGCCGCACGGATCCGGCAGATCGACGGGTGCCTCTTGGATGTATATTCCATGTCCTCCCGCCGGTCAAAGACGCAGCGGACGGGCGCATTCGCTTTTTTGGCCGCTACGGCCACCTCTGTTGCAAGGATGGAAGGAAACGCCTCCTTGCCGCCGAAACCGCCTCCGGTCACGTCCTGGAAGATATGGACGCCTTCCGGTTCACAGTTTAAGACCCTCTTCACGGCACCGTGCACGTAGTAAATGCACTGCATGCTACCGTGCACATACATGCTGCCGCCTTCTTCCGGCTCGGCCATCATGCCCTGTGTCTCCAGGTACGTCTGTTCCTGATAGCCCGTCTCAAATTCTTCCTCGTAAACGTGGTCGGCTTCCGCAAAAGCCTTGTCCATATCCCCGTGTCCGTATTCGTAGTTAAAGAAGGCTTCTTTTGCCGTTCTTAAGTCCAGAACGGGTTCGAGTTCCTCATAGTTTACCTTGATCTCCGATAAGATCCTGTCGACTTTTTTCGAATCCGGACCGACGACCATGCCGATCGCCTCGCCGATGTATTCAACCGTATCGCGGCAATACACGGGCATGTCGTCCAGCACGATATTGACATTGTTATCCCCCGGGATATCCTTTGCGTCCACATAGTAATAGCCGTCGGGAAGCGTCGGCACCTCAACGCCGCGGATCCTGGCGCGTGCAACCTTGCTGTGTAAGATCTTCCCCGTAAGGATCCCGTCGCCGTTCTTTGCCGTATTGTAGTCGGCTACATAAACGCTCCGGCCCCCCATCTTCGGGGAATGATCTTTCTTGACTACAGACTGACTGATTTTTTCCATAAGTCCGGTTACCTCCTCTGCTGTTAGTCATCAACCCTTCTCACACTGAAATTTTACCATATATGTTCTTTTACACTCAAGCGATCCTTATTCCGGATACCATTCCCTGATCTTTTCGGAAGGGATCTCAAAGTGCTGATAATCCTTTTCGTTTTTCCAGGCGCCGCCCCAGGCAAATCCGTTCTGCGTGAACAAAATGTACGCCGTATCGTTTTCATCGATCTTATAGGGAAAATCAAGAGACCTGTCGGCATACGCTTCCCCGTTTGCGGGCGATACCTCCGGATCCGTGTTCACGTTTACGACATACGGATTGTAGAGCGGATTGAGATCGATCGCAAGGCCCCGTCCGTGCTTGGAGATCCGTTTTGTGCGCGGGACCATCCTGAAATTAAAACAGGATGTGTTGTTGTCTTCCATCGAACGCTCATCATCCGCGTCGTATTCATCGACCAGTCTGATCTTTTCGATCGGATAATCCGCCTCGTAGAGTT
>JAGCXZ010000005.1 GCA_017961065.1 Lachnospiraceae bacterium | reverse complement strand
CTGCACCGGCGCGGATATCGTCAGATCGATGAACAACGGGCGGTTTACGAACTACTATAAATTCGCGGTCGGGCTTGAGACGGGAGAATGAAACATGGACGAAAAAGCATTGCGAAAAGAATGGGAAGCAGAGGAGAAGATCGCGCATATCCACGGGTGGGATTTTTCCCATATCCACGGCAGATATGAAGAGGAAGACGATCTTCCCTGGGATTATAAAGCGATCATAGATCAATACCGCAGGGATGACATGAAGCTGCTTGATTATGATACGGGCGGCGGGGAGTTTTTGCTCTCCTTAAAGCACCCGTATGAGAATACCGCGGCAACCGAAGGCTATCCGCCAAACGTGGAACTCTGCAGGGAAACCCTGCTTCCGCTCGGGATTGATTTTAAAGCAAGCAACGATCCGTCGGACATTCCTTATGATGACGGCACGTTTGATCTTATGATCAACAGGCACGGGAGCCTTGATGCAAAGGAGATTGCAAGGATCCTCAAACCGCAGGGATTGTTTATCACGCAGCAGGTGGGCGCAAGAAACGACAGGGAACTTGTCGAAATGGTGCTCCCGGGCGCTCCGATCCCGTTCCTGGAAGCAGAACTTTCCGTTCAGAGGGAGAAGTTTGCGGAGGCAGGTTTTGAGCTGATGCGTACCGAAGAAGTCTTTCGGCCGATCCGCTTTTTTGATGTCGGAGCATTCGTCTGGTTTGCCCGCATCATCGAGTGGGAATTTCCGGATTTTTCCGTTAACAAGTGCTTTGACAGGCTTTTGGATATGCAGCGTCTGATCGGGCAGCGCGGTGCGATCGAAGGGACGATCCACAGATTCCTGATCGTCGCACGGAAGAAGGGATGATGGTAACGGATATCAGGAGAGGATCGGAGAAAATCATGAGCGAAAAGAAGAACAAACTTGCCGTTGTCTTTCCGGGGATGGGGTATCATCCCGATAAACCGCTGCTGTATTATTCCGCAAAGCTTGCATCGGCAGCAGGATATGAGATCGTGAAGGTTATTTACCCACCGTGTGAAGCGGTCGATAAGGAGCACATGCTTCCGTATGTCGAAGAGTGCATCCGTGCTGCAGAGCACGCGATCGACGGGATTGACTTATTCGGGCAGGAGGACATCCTCTTTCTTTCCAAGAGCATCGGAACCGTTGCCGCAACCGCTCTGGCGCAGTCCCGCAAGATCGCAGCCCGCCAGGTGTTGTTCACACCGCTTGCGGAAACTTTTATCCATGCAGGGCAGGGCTGCGGGATCGCATTCAGCGGAACAAAGGATCAGTGGGTGGATCACGCGAAGGTCAGGGAACTTTGCGCGCGAAAAGATATCCCGATGACCGCCATAGTCAACGGCAATCATTCCCTGGAAACGGGCGATGCGCTGCGGGATATCGAAACACTGCAGAAGGTTATGCAGGAAGTCAGTGCTTATATCTGTTGATCATGGATGTAAATAAGCTTAATGATCAGTGCGCTAAATTGATGGCATAAGTGTATATGTATAAATGAAAGGCCTCGCGGAGAATATCTGCGGGGTTTATATGTGGGAGAAATGTACATAATCGCAAGAAAACGGGGTATATTCCCGTAATAAGGCTGAAAGTGACGCAAATGAAACATATACAAAAATTAATGTTATAAAATCATAACATTTCCTTTGACATTCCCTTTAGTCGTGATACAATATAGTCAGAGAAGGAGGAATGAACATGAATGCATTACTTGGTGGTCGAATTAAGGCATTGAGAACAGCAAAGCATTACACACAGGAACAGATTGCAGAACAACTGGGGATTAGCAGGCAGAAGTACGCTCGTGTTGAGAATGGATTAAATAGCATTACTTTGGATATTCTTACAAAGATTGCTGAGATACTTGATGTGACTGTCGCTGACATCACCAAGGTTCTTGATGAAGAGCCTGCTGTTGCGTATCGTTCCGGAGAAGACGGAGCGTCCTCTGAAAGGATTTTCGATATGTTGGATCTTTTCTATGCTAACAAACATATGTATATGCGCCTGCAGCATAGGAATATGGAATAAGGAGAAAGATTTTCATGACGAGTAGTAGGAAAAGAGATATTCGCAGACAAGCGGGTGCCTTTCGCGAAAAATGTAAGATCAGTCGATATGGGATAATAGATTTATTCAAAGAATGTGAGCGTTTAGATTATAAGTTGATCAGGTATCCTCTCGGTGAAAATTCGGATCTTGGATTTACACTAAAAAGAGAAGATGACATTATCATATTCATTAACACGAGTATAAGATTATCAAGGGAGATCTTTACTTTAGCGCATGAGATAGGACACGTCATTCTTCATTTTAATGGAGAGCAGCCATTTATTGAGAATAATGTTACCATTGCCGGGCAGAGTGAAGACGAAAAAGAGCATGAAGCCAACTATTTTGCGGCCTGCTTATTGATGCCATCAGATGAGGTTGATCGATTTATTGATTTAGAACTACCGGATTATGAGAAGAATGGGTTGTCCGGTATGGATATAGCGAGAATAATGTCTGAGTTCAATGTCAGTTATGATGTGGCGTTAAATAGACTTGCGTCGCTGGAAAAGATTGACGGTAACCAGAAAATACAGTTAGAAACTGTAAGATCAGAGAAACGGGTTGGAAACCTTCTTCGAAGTATTGGAGGCAATGCCAGATTGAACACTGCCGGCAATGAAATCGTCATCCCATATGAGTATATTGACTATGTCATATACAATTACAATCATAATGTAATTCCCAGAGAAACTCTGGAGAAAGTGCTGGAATGCTATCATCTTAGCATGGATGATATAAGTGATAGATTGATTGAATCTCCGGAAGCAGATGATGATCTGGATGATCTGATAGGAGGACTGGAAGATTGAGGGCCTCTTTAGATACAAATGTGATCATTCATCTTTATATGGCCGGACTTCAGAGCATATTGTTTGATGTCTTTGATGAAGGTGTTTTCATTTACGAGCAGATCCGAAATGTGGAACTTGATAACCATGGAAGGGATGTGCTTGAAAAGGTAGATGCCGATATAGCGTCAGGAAAGATCGTTATTTTCACAGATCAAAAGCTCAAAGAACTGGCAATCTATAAAATGTTTGAGAATAACTTCAAAGAGAATCGGATCTTATATGGAAGCGGGGATTTGGGTGAAGTATATGCGATCTCGCTTGCACAGACGCTAGGAGCGTATTCATTTGTTACTGATGATATAAAGCAGGGTGGTCCGTACATGTCGCTTCTTCAATTCGAGGATGAAATAATGCCGTTTACATTTGCTGACGTGCTAATCATAAGATATTTGATGTGCATAACGGACGAGTACCAAACTGTTAAAGATTTTGATGCAATAAATGCTGCGGCGAAATTGAACTGGACATTTCGAAGCCAGTTATCGAAATTCATAAGGCGTTTTTTTAAAGATCCTTATAGAAAGGAGGATACGATATGGATTCGGAAACTGGCAAATGATCATGGAATTAAACTAAAAGACAAATTGGAACGACTAAAGAATCTTTGTAAATAGTTATCGATGTTTATATTTAGAAAGGGAACACCGGTTTCCTATAACAAGGAAAAGGCAAAACGCTTTGCAAAGTATATGCTTGAAAGGAGCCTATCATGAACGAAAGAACGGATCGGGACAGGATCATAATCAGGACAAGTATCATTGGAATCATCGCCAATGTGCTGCTTGCGGCATTCAAAGCCGTGATCGGACTTACGGCAAGTTCGATCGCCATTGTAATGGATGCGGTGAACAACATTTCCGATGCGGCCAGTTCCGTGATCACGATCATCGGCACCAAGCTTGCAGGAAGAGAAGCGGATAAAAAGCATCCCTTCGGATACGGCCGGATCGAATACCTGAGCGCCATGATCATTTCCCTGATCGTATTGTATGCAGGTATCACGGCGCTGATCGAATCGGTTAAGAAGATCATACAACCGGATACGCCGGATTACAGCACGGTTTCCCTGATCATAGTAGGCGTGGCCGTTCTCGTGAAGATCATCCTCGGAAGGTATGTTAAGGGCGTCGGGAAAAAGGTCAATTCGGATTCGCTTGTCAATTCCGGAAGCGATGCCGTACTTGATTCGGTCATTTCCGCATCAACGCTTGCGGCAGCCGCTGTCTACCTGATCTTTCATATCTCACTTGAGGCATGGCTTGGCTCGATCATTGCCGTCGTCATCATAAAAGCCGGATTCGATATGATCAAGGATACGATCTCCAAGATACTCGGCGAGCGGGTGGATGCGGAACTTGCGCGCGACATCAAGAACACCGTGCTGGGGTTTGATGAAGTAAACGGCGTATACGATCTTGTCATGCATAATTACGGCCCGGATGCATACAACGGCTCCTTACACATTGAAGTGCCGGATACGCTCTCGGCTGACGAATTGGATAAACTGCTTCGTAAGATCCAGATCAAAGTCTATCAGGAAAACCACGTGCTCTTAACGGCCATCGGTGTTTATTCGCTCAACACCCGGGATCCCGAAGCGGTTGATGCGCGTGAGAAGGTATCCAAGCTCGTTGCGGAGGTACCGCATGTGCTTCAGATGCACGGCTTCAATCTGGACAAGGCCGAAAAGACAGTCCGCTTTGATATCGTGGTCAGCTTTGATGCAAAGGACAGAAAAGAAGTCTACCGCGAAGTGTGTGAGCGGGTGCAGAAGGAATTCCCGGATCACACGCTTCAGATTGCGATGGACACCGATTTCAGTGAGGATGTTTGAAGAGATGACAGATAACGTTACTAAGCCGGATCCTAAAAGAAAGAAGCAGCTCGAATTTGACCTGATACTGATCGCGTCGATCACAGTACTGGTCCTGGTTCTCGTTCTTGGCGCGGTCGGGAAACAATTCAATGGCTTTATTTATGATACAAGCCGTCCTGTGCTGGCACGTGTTGCTGTTGCGGCGATATGCGGCCAGTATGCGCTTGCTGGACTCGGGATCACGATCGTATGCATCATGCGAAAAGAGAAGTTCACGCAGTTCGGACTGAACACACATAATCTGATCCCTGCGCTGCTGTTAAGCCTTGCCTGCTGCGTGCCTGATTTTATCTATCAGTTCGTAAACGGAAATATCCATACGTGGTTTCCGTTTCACTCTGTGTTTACCACGAAAGATCTGATCGCAGCGGATCTGCCGGTCATGATCCCCGGATTTATCCTGACGGCAGCCGCCTGGGGATTTTTCGAGGGCTTCAATTATGTTGTGATCAGGGACAAGCTCAGTGAACGTTATCCTTCCAAATACAGGTTCTGGGATGTCGGAGCCTTCGTCTGTGCCGTGATGTGCATCGTCATTCACGGTGTGATCGGTGTTACGCCCGATGCCGTCATGGAGATGCTCGTCACTATGTTTCTCATCTACGGAATGCGGATCGTAAGGAAGGAAACGGGTCACGCCTGGGGATGCGTGCTGATCTTCCTGGTATATTGGAATGCGGTATAACCCTCCG
>JAGCXZ010000056.1 GCA_017961065.1 Lachnospiraceae bacterium | reverse complement strand
GCCGCAAACGCGATCCCTGCAACGGTTCGTCTCTACGAGAATCTCGTGGACGAGGAGAAGGGCGTATACAACAAGGAAGACGGTTCGCTGAACCTGAATCCGAATTCCGTGACGGTCATGAAGAACTGCTATCTGGAAGAGAATCTGAAGGGCGCAAAGGCCTATGAGAGTTTTCAGTTTGTCAGACAGGGATTCTTCTGTGTGGATGCAAGAGATTCGAAGGAAGACGCTTTGGTGTTCAACCGGATCGTATCATTGAAGAGTTCGTTCAAACTGCCGACACAGAATGCTTGATATAAACAGGAGGAAGTAATATCATGAGTGTTTTATCCGGACTGGGAAACCTGGGACTGGGAAATCTGGAGAATGCGGATGTCTTTGGCGAAGAGAAGAAGAAAGCAGAGGCTGCGGCATCTTCGGAACCGAAGAAAATGACGATCGAGGACTTTGTCTTTGACAAGAAGTATTCCTGCCCCGTATGCTACGGCGAATTCGTCAATCCGACGATGAAGGGCGGCAAGACCAAGATGGTCGGACAGGATTCCGATCTGAGACCCAAATACGAGCCGATCGATCCGATCAAATACGACATCATCGCATGCCCGACCTGCGGATATGCGGCGCTGACCCGCTATTTTGACAAGATCACGCCTCCTCAGGCCAAACTGATCAAGGCTGAGATCTCCAATTCCTTCCACGGCATCAAGCATCAGCTTGATATGTCCTATGACGACGCGATCGAGCGCTATCAGCTGGCACTCGGCAATGCGATCGTGAAGCGGGCAAAATCAAGTGAGAAAGCTTATCTGTGCCTGAAACTCGGCTGGGTGATCCGCGCGAAGATGGAAGCGCTGGATATCGACCTGCCGGATTATGACGAGCAGATGACGGAACTGAAGAAGGATGAGATGGAACTGCTCAAGAACGCGCTGGATGGTTTCATCAACGCGAGACAGACCGAAGATTTCCCGATGTGCGGTATGGATGAGGCTACGGTTGATTACATCATTTCCGTGACCGCGACGAAGTTCGAGAAGTACGATATCGCATCCAAACTGATCGCAGGCATCATCACGGATCCGAACGCAAATCCGAGGATCAAGGATAAGGCAAGGGATTTAAAGGACGATGTGCTGCAGCATATCAAGAAGTAAGCGTTTCAGACAGGATATACGAACAATTACAACTGCAAATGAGCATAAAAAAAGAGCCGCTATGAAAGCGGCTCTTCGTCATCTTTGAATTCTTTGAAAGCAAAATCAGCGGCTTCCTGTGAGTCATCCTTCAGGATGCCGGTTTTCTCGGACAGGTCCTTTGCCTTGTCACGCATCTCTTCCGTAACCTGTTCCACCGCGTTCTTCATTGCGGCTTTGTTCTCATCCCCGTTCACGTTGTTGAGAGAAACATATTCACGGTTCTTCTTACTCTCGAAGAAGTTGTCGACATCGCGGCTGAAGTCGCCCGTCGGGATCGCATCCTCTTCGCGGTTCAGGTAGTAGTACAGGCCTGCGGCCGCTGCACCTACCAAGGCAGAGAAAAACAGAAATTTACCGAACTTTTTAGCCATGCTGATTTACTCCTTTCTATTCGATCCTGCATCCGTTCCGGTCAGGTCTTATTCGATCTCCAGATCGCTCCAGATATCATCGGGAACCAGTGCCACATAGGTGCGGCCGGTGTTGAGGGTGATCTCGTTGCCGTCCATGTCATAGTACTTGGTCGGAGAAAGCTCCTCGGACTTGGACCACTGTACCTTGATCGCTTTACCGTTTGTGATGTAGTATCCTTCGCGGTTATAGTCGATGGAGTGGAACATCATGTAGCCGTGGTCATCGAATACAACGTAGCGTGCGCTCTGCAGGAGCAGGTTCTTGAAGGAAAGCTGCTCGTTGTTGTTGCCTGCATCCACATGGGGTGAGCCGTACTCGCTGTAGTAGTAGAGGCCGTCTTTGTAATCAAAGAACGGTTTGTTGTGCTTGAACGGCATCTGAATATGTGTTGCATTGACTGCCGTGGAATCGGAACTTAAATCCACCGGAGTCTCTTCGCTTGCAAATTTGTAGTGCGGTCCCGGATAGTATTCGTTGTAAGTTCTGGAATAGCCTTTGTTGTCAAAGTTCTTATCCAGATCGCCGGGAAGGATGTACTCTGTGAACTCTCTGGACTTACCGTTGTTTACACGGGAGAAAGTACCGGAGAAGTTCTCTACATAGTCTCTTGCAAGATAATCATCGATGTAGAACGGGCCGCCGTCGTGGCAGATAACTGCGTTCCACTCGGGGATGATCTGCAGGTTGGTGGGACGTACGCTTCGGATGGAACCGAGCTGATCGATCTCGCCCCAGTCTTTTACCAGAACCATGAAACGGGTTACACCGTCATTTAACTTGGAGTTGGTGATCTCATAAACCACATCGGCGAATTTTGTCAGACCGAAGTGTGGCAGCGCTGTCTTCTCGTTATCAACCATGACAGCGATCGGGCGCTGATCCCGCAGGCTCTCGTCGATCCATTCATTTGAGAGTTCGCTTCTGTACATGCCGTCGCGGGTTTCTTCCGGAACAACTTCCTCTTCTTCTTCGATCACAGGAGCATTTTCTTCTGTAATGACCTGAATGACAGGTTCCTGCGCATCCTGTTCCGGCGCCTGCGCCTCCTCTTCTTTACCACAGGAAGAAAGCATAGCTGCTGCGGTGATCGCAAGAAGAAGAAGCAGAGATTTCTTTTTCATTATTTATATCCTCCTACTCATTTGTGTTGCTGGAATCAAAAAGCCTTATACAGGCCACGGGATATTATATCATAGTTTTTTGTGCGCGTCACTAGCAGTTTTCACAAAATATTGTGGTCAGGAGCGAATATTTTGGGTATCCTTTCGCTTCCCGAAGCCGGGTTTGAATCGTTCCTCCACCTTGAGACGCATCTCCTCCTGCAGGATGTCAAAGAGGTTTGAGAGGATCTTCTGCAGGATCTCGCGGGACGTGGGATCCACATTCTCGATGGCTTCTTTCATGGCCTTTGAATTGGCGCGCCAGTCGCTCATGATGTCGGGCAAAGTCTTTGCGCCGGAAGCCGTCAGAACATCAAACAGCGACTCCACGAACACCTTGCGTTCATCAGGCGTCATCTCGCAGATCCAGCGGTTGATGGAGTCATCCTGTACAACGGCGTGTTCATACAGACTGCCGGCACGCTTAAATGCGGTCTTATCAACGATCCAGTTATAGGGGTCATGCTGGAGAATCCCGAACTTCCTGCATTCCACGACTTCGTAGGGCTCATGGGATTCCATCAGCATCCCGACAAGAGAAGAGTGTGGGATGTATTTTCTGATCCGCGGCCGGATCTTTTTGTAGCCCTCCGTTTCCATCAGCGTGCCCTGCGGAAAGCCGGGGCCGTCGTGATTATAGATGGAAAGGATCCGCTCCGAGATGTCGGGCTGGCAGTTGGATGCTGCATAAACCGCGAGGTTGCCGCCTTTGGAATGCCCGCCGATGAGAAAATCACCATGCGTGATCCGTCCGATCCGGTTCAGATACGCAACAGCTTTTTCCTGGGACGGGATCGGAGAGAGAAGTGCCATATTGCAGTCCTCTTTCCAGCCGATGAGCGTCTCGTCCGTGCCGCGGAACGCAACGTAGAAGAGACCGTTTTCAAACAGGAAAGTCACGGCACTGAACTGTACTTCATAGTCCGGATCGGTGATACTGACGTAATTCCCAAGCCGCATCTTTGCAAAACGATCGGAAGAAACGGCAGCCTCAAACAGGGCGCGGTTCTTTTTCCCGTACCGTTTGTCCTCAAAGAGCGTGTCAAGATCCGGGTGTTCACTCAGATCTTTGAGCACGACACCAGGGCTGTTGTCATCGGGCGGGGGCAGTACCTTATCAAATTTCAGATAGGAAAGCTGGCAGAGGATCAGCGAGTCGACCTCGTTTAAGGGAAGCGAGGTCAAGTCGGAGCTGCCATGATTTTTGATATAATCGACAATAGAACGCATGGATACCTTATTCGATCTTCCCGAAATCGGAGAACGGGAAGTAGCAGAAGACAGCCTTGCCGAGGATCTTTTCGCGATAGACGAAAGGCTGTTTCCAGTAACGCGAGTCCGCGGAATTGTTGCGGTTGTCACCCATGACAAAATAAGCACCTTCCGGGACGGTGATGGGACCGTAATCGCCGTAAGGAGTGGCTGCCAGATACGGTTCCTCGAGCGCTTCGCCGTTGATATAGATGACACCGTCGATCATCTCGAGCGTTTCGCCGGGCATGCCGATCAGACGCTTGATAAAGAGCTGCTTTTCATCATCGGGAAACTTAAAGATCACGATGTCTCCGCGCTGCGGATCGGAATTCGTGTAGGCCAGTCTGTTGCCGAAGATCCTGTCACCCGTCATGATGGTCGTTTCCATCGATGCGGAAGGGATCACGGCATTTACGATCAGGAACATGTTGAGCACAACAGCAAGGATCACGGCCACTTCGATCACAATGATCCATTCCATGATCTCTCTTTTCCAGGATATTTTGTTTTCGGTCCGGTTGATGTTTTCTTCCTGATCTTTGCGGGACATTCTGACTGATTCCTTAAATGATGTGTCGATCTTAGGCGTGTTGAAATCGCCTATTCATTATAGTACAATCGATTTTAGATTACAAGGAGGCGACATGCTTTTTAACTCAGCGGCATTCTTGCTGTTTTTCCCAATTGTATGCGTGCTTTACTTCGTTCTGCCGCACCGGTTCCGCTACCTGCTCCTGCTCGTTGCCGGGTACGCGTTTTACGCCGCCGCAGACCTGAAAGCCCTGCCCGTGCTGCTGTTGACCACACTGGTCACCTGGATCGGCGGGAGGATGCTCTACGAGGGGAAAAAGGCCGGATTTGTCGCGCTTGTTTTATCCATCGGCATTCTCTGCTTCTTTAAATACTGTGCCTATGTCTGCACGCTCTTCGGAGCCGGAGAGGTTTCGATCATGCTGCCGGCCGGCATCTCGTTCTATACGTTCCAGTCAGTCACCTATCTGATGGACTGCCACAGGAAGGTGTGCAAACCGGAACGCAATTTCCTCAAATACGCATTGTTCGTATCCTTTTTCCCAACGATCCTTTCAGGCCCGATCGCCAGGGCGCAGCACCTGCTCCCACAGTTTGACGAGGAGCATGATTTTGACACGCTTCGTGCCAAAGAAGGCCTTGCCTTCATGCTCTGGGGTTACTTCCTGAAAATGGTGATCGTATCCAGACTGACGATTTTGACCGATCTGGTTTTCGGTGATCAGACGATGCGCGGACTGAGCGTGCTGATCGCGATCCTGGCATACAGTTTTCAGATCTACGGTGATTTTGCCGGCTATTCCTTTATTGCGATCGGCTGCGCCAAAATCATGGGCTTTACCCTGCCGCAGAACTTCAGACAGCCGTACCTG
>JAGCXZ010000055.1 GCA_017961065.1 Lachnospiraceae bacterium | reverse complement strand
GCTCAGATAGCAGCTCCTGCTCTCTTCCGTATAAATATCACCCGCATCCGTGTACTTTTTCAGCGTGTCATCATCGATCGCAAAGTCCGGCCCGAACATCACGATATCCACATCGGCATCAGACGCAAAAAGCGCGTCCAGATAGTCTTCACATCTGCTCTGCCGAATCAGCGTGATCTCCAGTTCAAGCCCGGTTTTTTCCTTCAGGTAGTTTACATAATAATTGGAGCCTATATCCTGGACGTTTTCGGAATAGGGGATTGCGACATGCAAAATAACAGGCTGTTTTGATACCTTACAGCCTGTGGGAAACATGGACAGGATAAGAAACAGACAAAGGAGCCTCTTTTTCACGATATGGAATCCTTCATTTCAGTGGGTGACATCCCGTAGTAATTCTTAAACACTTTGAAAAAATGATAGTAATCCGTATAGCCGGAACGGGCAGCCGCTTCCTTGATCATGACCGTTTTATCCATCAGCAGATCCCTCGCATATGTCATTCGAAGATCTGTCAGATACAGATTCAATGATTTGTTGAAATACTTCTGGAACAGGCCGCAGATATAATTCTTACTGAAGCCGAACTGCTCCGCCAGCTGATTCAGCGTGATCTTTTCCGCGAAATGTGCGTTCACGTATGCCACCAGACTGTTAAAGCCGGGATTCTCCGTCAGATTCTCTGCCGGAGTGTCCTTGCTGCGCGAAGAGAATCTCTGGTTCAGGCCTTCCAAAACCATCTGAATATCCGCGGGGTCGACCGGTTTTAAGATATAATCAAAACCCGTCTGCTTATAAAACGCACGGACATTTTCAAAACTGTCATAAGCGGAAAGCATGACGAACTCTGCTTCCGATCCGGCCTCCTTCAGCCTGCGGATCAATTCGTTGCCGTCCATTTTCGGCATCTTGAGGTCACAGAAAACCACATCCGGAGAAAGTGACAGGATCTCATCACATGCCTTTTCCGGATCCGTCTGCCCGCCGATCACCTCAAACGAATTTTCCATCCAGGGGACCGTATTGACCAGTTCATAAAGGATCAGTTCGTCATCATCCACCAGGAACACTTTATACATAGTAATCATTATAGAGCATTTTCCTTTGATAATAAAGCAGGGAACAGCATACACTGTCCCCTGCGGTTTCTTGATTTTCCCTTATTGCACCTGCGGTGCCTTCACACTTCTTGCGCTGACCGTAAAGGTGAACTTTCTGATTCCACCGTAGCTGCCTCTTCCGCGGATCACCATGGTGGCGGTCCCCAGGAAATGATTGTCCGTTATGGAGACGATCTCATAATCCTCCGGATTCAGAATGGTTGTCTTGATCTTTACAACCAGGTTTTCGCTCTTAAGCGGGATGACCGGAGCACCGTTGAAAAACTCCGGTTCATAACCCTGTGCAAAGCTTACCGTTGCTTTTGCCAGATCGGCTGCGATCACCTTATAGTATGCGCTCAGGCTATGCTCGCCGTAGGTATACGGACTGTTGAGATTGGAAACATTCACGCGCACCGTCACCTTGATCAGCGTGCCGGCCGGTACCGGATCTGTCGGTGACACTTCCGTCCCCGCATATTTCATGCCCGTTGTCAGCTGCGTATCCTCCGCATAGCAGTAACGTACATCTTTCTTTAAATCGATCGCATCGGCATCCTTGTTCTTGCCGGTCGTAACTGCCTTGCCGTTATCTGTCAGATTCGGCGCTACCAACATATACCCTGCCTTGCCTTTTGCGTTGTAAATGACATCATTGACAGACAGTTCAACACAGTCTTCCAATACGGCCTTTGTGATATTGAAGTATGCGGTCGCGTTCGTCCCCGTATAGTTGCCGATACCCTTTACGACAACGGTCGGGCGGACATTTGCCTTCAGTTTCTCGTAATCGTCCACGAGTTTTGTATTGTTTTTGTAGGACAGTGTGTAATCAATGCCCGGCTTGAGCAGTTTGGTCCCGTCATGGACCGTTACGCTCTCGGGAACTGCGCCCGTCTTGCAATAGATTGCCGTACCCGAAGCAGCAATACTGATCCGCGGCTCGTCTTTTGCCGCATCATTTAAGTTGTAGGCCTTAACGCTGACAGGTTTTGTAACCGTTCCCGTATATTTTCCAAGGCCCGTGATCGTGAGATTAAATCTTCCCGTGACCCCGGTATTGGCCATGGACAGTTCATAGTCAACGCCCTGCTGCAGTACGGTGTATGTCGTGACTTTCTTCTTGTTGATCTTCTCCGTTACGGCTGTATAGAGCGTAACCGTATCCCATCCCTGTGAAGCGGCCACCTGATCTGCCGGATTAAAGAGATCATCCAGCGTGATAGGCGCTCCCGTATATTCCACGGCTGTATTCAGGCCCGCGATTTTAACGGTATTCATTGCGACTCCCGCGATCTCGTAAGGAACCTTCAGGGTGCCGATGCAGCTGTAAGGCACTTCCGCATTCTGCGCATCCGTAAGATCCAGAGATGTTCCTCTGATCACAAATGCGTGCTTTCCTGCGCTGTATGCATCATCGCCTTCCGGCACTTCCACCGTGTAGTCCCTGCCGTAGAGCAGCGGGGAGGATGCCGACTTCACATAAACATAGGCAAGCGAGCTGTTACCATCCGTTGCATTATCAAAGAGCGCTTCCGGATCCAGCGTTCCGTCTGCGTTGTAGTAATCCTGCATTCCGTCTGCAGCATTCTCATGAAAATCAAACTTGAGCGCTTTTCCTTTGCTGTCTCCGGCTTTCAGCTTGCCGACCTGTACGATCTTTGTGTCTTTGGCATCCACGGTTCTGACCGTAACCGGTTTTGTCATGGAACCGGTGAAGTTGCCGCCGTCTTTGCCCGTGATCGCGATCTTATAGGTCATGCCTGCCGCATTCAGAACTTCTTTGGCCGGATTAGCGATCTCATTTTCAGGCTTCACCTCATCCTTATAGTAAGTGAGTGTATAATCCTTGTTCAGAACAAGATTCTTTCCGGCAAAACTTACTGTCGGTTTGGTATTTCCAAGCTTCACGGCTTTGCCTGATGCCACTGTTACGATCTCCTCGGAAGCAAGAACGGCTTCATCCATTTGTGCCGCATCGATCGTGAAGGTGAACGCGGCACTTGCGCCGAAGTTTCCTTTGCCCGTTACAGTGATCGTAGGCGCCAGACTCTTCCTGCCGTTTGCGCTCCTGGCATCTTTTTGGGCCGCATTGATATTGTTTAAATAGCTGATCGTATAATCTCTGTTTTCAACAAGTTTGGTCGTGCCGCTGTAAACTGCGATCTTATCGCCGGGTGTCAGAGCGCTTCCGGTATAAGCCGCCGTATAGGCCGTCTCACCGTCCTGTCTGTATACACGGCCGTCAACCACATACCAGATGCCTTCCGGCACACCCGAAACCGCGCCGAAGCCTTCCCTGTACGAATCCTCGACATCTCCCCACTGATCAACAGTGAAAGCAAATGCCGCCGGCTCACTCTTCCTTCTGCCGTTTTTGTTCGCAACCGCCGTGATCGTCACATCCTGATTGATCACGATGGCATTGCAGTAAAGCTTTGTAGTACAGGATTCTGTGGTTCCGCCTGCCACTGCCGTTTTGTATGCATCAATGTCAGGAACGGTCTCGTCCTCGGTATAATAGATATCCGCATCCACGGTCTTTGTGCTGAGCATGACCCTGGTGCCCTTGGCAACAGAACCGGGTGCCATGCTGATCTCAACGGGATCCGTAGCCTGCATGGGATTCAGTACGAGCGTACACTCATCCTTGAACACGCGCCCGTCTCTTTGAACACTTGCTCTGAGCGTCAATTCACTCTGACCCATCAGTTCAGGATCCTCATCGATCGTTACGACCCATTCCTGCTCGGATTTGCCCTCACCCTTATCGGAAGCATTTCCATACCTTTGGGCGGAGATACCCTCATATGGTTTCTCTTCCCTGTCAAGTACCTCAAGCTGCAGCGTATCGTCAAGATCCGTAAAGTAAACTGTCTTCAGAGCAGCACTCGCCCCTTCTTTGGCAGTTATGATGATCCGGTCTTTGTCGATGTCGATCGCGGTAGTCACATGAACCGTGACCTTTCTTTCAATGTTACCGAGTTTTGCCGTGATCACGGCTTTTCCTTCGTTGTATCCGGCCGTAATGATCGCACCGGCTCCGCCATCGGTGACTTCCACACCGGCAACACCGGGCTTGTCGCTGCTCCACTGGATATTACCTGCAAGGATCGATGCCAAACCTTTGGGTGTGATCGTTGCCTTGACATAAGCTGCCTCGCCGCTGCACAATGCCAGTTCCGACTTGTTGAGCGTCATATTGTTTTCCACGACCTTATCCGTTACATGGATCGTGATCGCATTGGAACTGATCCCGTTCACATCGGCATATACCACACAATCTCCGTGTGCCAGACCGGTAACCGTACCGGCATTATCCAGCATCGCGCACTGCGTCAGACCGTTATCGTCCCAGGAGTACTCGGAGATGAACCAGTGTACTCTGCCACTCATGTTTTCCCCGGTCACTGTTGCATTCAGATGAACCAGATCGCCGATATCGATCGTATCATCCTCACCCTCTTCGATTGAAATCGTCACACTTGCCGGCTTCTCATACGGAATCCACTTCGCATAAAGCGTTGTGTTATCTGTCGGCTTGAACAGTTCGGCATCATTGTCCAGCGCATAGACCGTCGCTTCCGACGTGCACGCAGGATCTGTATACCAGCCGCCGAATATCTGCGAACCGTCTCTTCTGATCCGCTTCGTATATTCGGAGATGATGACAGCCTGTCCGGGATAAACCTTCTCCTGCAACAGTTTGGTCCTGCGCATCTTCTCGCCCGGATCCTTGTACCTGTCATAGTTATTGTCAAAATAACCGCCGTTTGCATCCAGCTCTACCTGATAGCATGTTGTATAAGCCGCGTAGAGATCTTTTACCTCCTGCGGGAACCGGATCTCATGCGAGTAGCCGCCGTTCACATAGAGCGTCCTGAAATGTCCCTCATAATAAGGCTTTGTTAAGGCCTCATCCAGATACCAGCCCGCAAAGATCTTTGTATCGTTGTCAATAAGCGGTACCGGGGATGCATACCACTGTCTGGTATCGACTTTGTAGCTTGCGCTCTGGGTCTTTTTGTGTCTCTTATTGATCAGGAAGTAACCCTCACCTGCATGATAGTTCACCTTTTTATAGGCTTCCGGCTCAGGCGAGGTACCCTCTCCCTTTGCATACCACTTGCAGTAAACCGTCAGGTCGTCATTGATCTTGTCGTTTCCGCCGACCCCATTCAGGCATGCCTTGTCATAGTACTGCCAGCCGACCGAATACATGCCATCCGGCCTGCTGTCAAAGCTGTAGGGCCTGTTGATGTCCAGTTCGCTCCAGGGAATTCCCTTCGGTACGGGTACTGTCCACTGCGTATGGTCGGCACTCTGAACCGCACCCCTGCTGCTCCAGTAATTGTATGAGCTGAACACACCGCCGTTTGCATCAAACGTAAGATTTACGGTGCCATCCAGCCACTTGATGTAATAGTCCTCATCATGCGTGATGATCCGGCCGTAGATCGCATCATAATAGTGATACTGAAGCCCGCCGTTTTCATCTTCATGTACATAGTACTGATCGTCATTGAATACGTACTTATCCCCTTCACAGGCCTGGTTTGTGTACCAGCCGCTCAAGGGGAAGCTGTCCTCAGGTTTGACTTTCAGTTCGGGCGCCGTGGATCTGGTGTTGATCTTCTTGCCGTCTGCACCGTATCTGTACGGTTCGCCCTTAACCACCTTAACGACCTCCGTATCGGAGCCGTTTGCAAACTTTGCGCCTTCCTTGTTCGTATGGAAAGTCACGGTATAGCATTCATCCCAGCCCGCATAGAGTTCGATCTCATCATAGCCGATCTTATGCAGGTCAGACAGGTTGGCTTCTTTCGTGCATTCCTCATCGTAGAACCAGCCCTTGAATACCCAGTGCTCACCTGGTTGCTGCGGGTCATCATTCCTCACGACCATGGGCTCCTTGCCTCTGGTATGAAGGTGTTCTTCCTGTCCCGGGATTCTGATGCAGTACGCTGATCCCAAGTTGGGTTCCACAGACAGGAACGTTCCGCCGTTTGGACGGAAGATCAGATATCTTCCCAGTGTGATCTCCGCACGATAGGTAATATAGGAAACTACCGGTCTGCTTAAGATATAATCATCCGACAGTACCGTCGGGCTTACCTCATGCAGCGCAGTATCAAACCAGCCGTTTAAGAAGATACTCTGTCCGGGGCCGAAATCAACATCCGGAATACCCGCGCCGTCCACATATCGCAGCTGTTCCCCGTGCAGTACTTTGTATTCGATCGTATGGTTCGTTGTACCTTCGATCCTTCCCTGAATCTCGTTAAAGGCTCCGGCCTCAAAGGTTACCGTATGGATATCCAGCCACTTGGCATATAACGTCGTATCCGCCGTCGGCACAAATCCTTCCTCATCGATCTCCTCACTGTCCTTGTAATCCGCGCTCAGATACCAGCCGCCGAAGGCCTTCTCCCCATCCTTATATTCGAGTGCATTCAGCGTGCCCACTGCCTCGGAGAGTGATTTTCCCGCGGGAACCCTGAGTTCCTGATTCAGATATACCTCTTTATAATACTCGCCCTCACGATCCCTGTAGAAGCCTCCCATGGAACAGAAGGTCACCTTGTGGGAAGACACGTATTTGGCCTTAATCGTCACGTTCGATGTCGGCTCATAGGAAGAAATGTTTTTTACTCTCTTATCGCCGATGAACCAGCCGTCAAATACCTGGTTGGCGTTGTTGGGGACGGGGTTGCTCGGATAATAGTTGGTAGAGCCCCACATCGTCGTCTTGTAGGTTACTTTGGTGCCCTCTACGGTCTTGCCCTGCTTCTCGTCGTAGTAGGTAAATTTACCGGCACCCGCATCAAATGTTACGGAATACTGCGGGATGTATTTGGCGATCAGCGTCACATCCGCCGTCGGCATGAAATCCCAGAGGGATTCGATCAGAATACCGTTCATGTACCAGCCCGTAAAGACCTGACCGGAACGGACTGGATCGCCCTGCGGACGGCAGTTATAATCCAGTTTTCCCTGATCGTTCACTTTATACGTAACCTTGGAACCGGTTTTCTCGTTTCCTGTCTTGGGATCGATATATTTGAACGTTCCGCCGTTTCCGTCAAAGGTCACTTCACAGACCTTGATCCAGTGCGCCTTGACCGTACAATCTGCTGTGAACACATAGGTGGAAAGATCCGCGATCTTCGTATTATTGATATACCAGCCGGCAAAGATCCAGCCTTCCTTCGTAACATAATTGTCATTTGGATAACTCTCAAGTTTCCCCTGCTTATCCGTCGTGTATTCGCGCGTCTGCGTGGTCTTTTCCTCGCCGTTCTCCCAATACCTGATCGTTCCGCCATCCGCGTTGAACGTAACAGTCAGAAGTGTTGACCAGTGCGCATAGAGGGTCGTGTTCTCCGTGAATACATGAGAGGAGAAATCCGTGATCTGATCACCGCCTGTTGCCGCCGTATACCAGCCGTCAAAACTCCTCTTCGCATTGTCATGCACCATGTAGTTCTCGCCCGGCACATTATAGTAATTGGTGATCGTCCCAAGGCCCCCCGTGATCATGGTTTTGGTCGTCACATAATCATAATCATGCTTATCAGAATTCCAGTCGCCCCTGATCTTACCGCCGTTCGCATCAAAGGTGATCGTTAAGATATCACGATATAAAGCCATAAGTGTGACATTACCCTCTGGCTTGAATGTATCAAGATCGATCAGCGTTTTGGTGTCGTCCGTGCTCAGATACCAGCCCGCAAAAACCTTGGTTTCATCAGGCGTTGTGATGTAATACTCAGACGGGCGGTCTGTAATAAATCCGCTGCTGTTGGTCTTTTTCTCAACGGAAGTCACATAATCATACGCCTGCTTGTCAGAATTCCAGTTGCCCCTGATCGTTCCGCCGTTGGCATCAAAGGTGACCGTATACTGTGCGATATAATGAGCCTTGATCACCGTGTTGCTCTCCGGAATCCACTCGGAAAAATTCACATGCGTCATGCTCTCATCACCGGCAAGATACCAGCCGGAGAAGATCATCCCCTCCGGTGCGATCACATAAGACTCATAAACAACGTTAGATACGGTCCCCGTGCCGCCGGTTTTGCGTTCCACGGTATCGATCAGATCATAACTCTGCGTTTCTCCGTTCCACGTCTTGATCTTACCGCCGTTTGCGTCAAAAGTGACCGTATAGCAGCTGATCCACCGTGCGGTAAGCGTGACGTTGCCTGAAGGCATGTAATTGTACAGATTTTCGATCTTGTTATCTCCGTCATACCAGCCGGTCAGCACTTTGCTGCCATCCTCCCAGAACACATCATCGCTTCCCGGGTAGGAAACCAGTTTCCCGCCGGTTCCGGTCTTAAAAATACACCGGTTTGCAGGTGTATAGTCATATAGGCCTGTCTCCGAATTATATATCTTGTTTGTCTTAATGACGCCACCGTTTGCATCAAAAGTCACGGAATAGACCGGAAGCCAGTGCGCATAGATCACCGTGTCCCGATCCACGGTATAATGGTACAGGCTTCTGATCTCTTCTCCGCCCGTAGCCGCCGTATACCAGCCTTCGAAAGCCTTTGTGCCGTCTGCCATCACAACGTGGGATTCGCCCGGATAATCATCTATTCTTTTATTTTCATCCGTCGGATATGCGATCGTGGTTACGCTCGCATCATATACATACTGTCCGCTGACCGGATCCTGATACTGTGTCAGGATCCCGCCGTTCATGTCAAAGGTCACCACCTGATAAGCATCCGTCCAGCCGGCATAGAATGTCTGATCATCATTCACGGTATAGTCCCGCAGATCGCTGTAACTGCTGTATGCGTATTCCGGCGCAAAAACAGGATCACCCGTGCAGGCTTTCGTCGCATACCAGCCCGTAAATTTCTTATGCAGGTCGGTATGCTTCGGATTATTGACCTGATAGGAACCGCTGCTGTATGAGATGGTCTCTCCGACCGCATACCCGAATTCTTTGGACGATGCTGACTGTTTGTAGGACGTTGTGCTGTCACAGAACACACCGCCGTTCGGGTCAAAGGACAGCACTTTGTTGGTGGACACCCACTTCGCATAAAGATCCACATCCCCGCTGAGTTTCAGGTATTTATAGGAATCCCCCTCCTGCCATGGCGTCGTGCAGCTGTAATCCGAGTACCATTCCGGTTCTTCCGTGCAGGCGGCGTTCAGATACCACCCTGCAAAAACCTTGCGCGGATCACTTGTGTACAGCTCATATGGTTTTGAATCGGAAATGTTTTTTGTCGCATAGGAGTTGCTTCCATGGGAGACACTTTCCGTTTTGGTCGGAAGATCTTTTGTTTCGGATTTTCCGTCATCATCATATACCGTGTAACGGTAATACTCTGTCTCACCGTTCGCATGGTAGGTGATGATGTATCTGTCCGTTGTATATTTAGCATAAAGCGTGAGATCGCTGTCCAATGGCTGATACTGGGAAGACGGATAGTAATAATCGCTACCGCCCTGCGTTTTGGTCCAGTTTTCGAACTTGTAATGCGCATCATTGCTGCGGATATAGTTTGTATTAGGATAATAGTATCCGTAACCCGTATTGAGTGTATGTGTTTTGGGAATCAGGCAAACCACACTTGTCTGTTTCGGCTTGGAATCTGACGCACGATAATACCCGTCACCCAGATTATAGGTCACGGTCCAGTAATCAGATGTCCAGCCGGCATAAATGGTGGCTCCTTCTTCCGCATCATGATCTAATCTGCGCGGATAAGATTCATCAGACAGGCATGTCTCGCAGGTTGCTTCCGCAAACCATCCAATAAAAGCAGCTCCCTCTTTGGTCGGGATATCATCATCATAGAGATAATAGGATGTGCTCGATTTCTTTTTCGTGCTCTTTCCGTCAGAGAATACACCGCCGTTGGCATCCAATGTCATGCCGCTTCCCGTAAGAAGCTCCTGCTCCTCTGAGAGTTCCACTGGCTCTTCTGTCAGAAGTTCCGCATCCCCGCTCACTTCTGTTGCCTCTTCTGCAGGGTCTTCCGGTCCGATCTCTTCTTCCGGTACAATCTCTTCTTCCGGATCTTCCGCATCCTGCTGCCCGGATTCCGGAACCGTTTCTTCCTCCGGTACCGCAGGCACTTCAACGGATTGATCATCCTCTTGATCGGCGTTTTCATCTGCAGCGTTGCCTAAGTCTTCTGCAGTCTCAAGCGTTTCCGCCGTTTCCGTTCCCGCATCGTTTAATGCAGCAGCCATCGCCGTATCGACCGTTGATGTCAGGGTCAATATGATTGCTGCAAGCAGGGCCAAACCTCTTCTGAATCGCATTACAATATCCTCCAATTCTCATACAGACTATCAAGCCGTAGCGGCTTAAAATGACAATATCATACAATATATTGTATCCGCAGGCCCGAAGGGGAAGTATATCTGATATTACGATTTATATGGATGATATTATGAAATTAGGGCTCTGTTATGTAACCGTGCCTGACCTTAAGGCCCAAAAAAAGCCCCGCAACAGGCTTAAATACCTGCTGCGGGGCTTTCATTGTTCTGACTGATTTGTAAGGCAGCGTTACAGGCTCAGGGCACTGATCTTAAAGGTCACTGTCTTGATCCCGCCGTACTCTCCCTTGCCTCGTAACGTAACTGTCGCTGTTCCGAGGAAACAGTTGTTGGTCACGGAGATGATCTCAAACTCATCGGGAGTAAGCACCACCGGAGCCTGACCCCTGGCCTTAAAGGACACCTCGATATCCGTGGTCTGCAACGGGATCACGGCATTGCCGTTTTTGTACTCAAACTTGGCTCCCGGATTGATAACGGCTGTCGCCTTGCTGATGTCCTTGCCGGTTCCGACAAACCTGTAGCGGCCCTCCAGAATTGCCCGGCCGTCGCCGTCCTTATCCTTATACGGGCTCTTTTCACTGATCTGTACTTCCGCAAGAACCATGATCACCGTACCCGGTTTGATCGGATCATCCTTAAACAATCTGTCGCCCGCATACCTGATCGATCCGTCCGACAGTGTGGTATCTTCTGCATAGTAGTAGCCGATCGCATCCGGTGCCAGCGGCTCCACATCCTTGTTCTTGCCGATCGCCACCGCTGCGCCGTTATCCGTCAGCTTAGGCGCCGTCATAAAGTATCCGGGCTTTCCTTTCGCATTCTGCGCAACATCGGCAACAGAAAGCGTAATGGCATCTTCCGCATCAGCCTTTGTGATATTAAAGTAGTTGGCAGAGGAAGATCCGACAAAATCACCTTTTCCTGTGATCACAACATTCGGACGCTGTCCTGGCTTTGTTATCGCATTGAAATCCTCAACGATCTTCGTATTGTTCTTGTAGGAAACCGTATAGTCAATGCCTTCCCGCAGCTTCCTGCTGCCGACTCCCACCGTGACAGACGGTTTTACACCGGCCTTGGTAAATACAAAGGTATCATTGTCATCCAGGCTTCCAAGTTCCACGTAAAGTAAGTCTTTCGAATCTGTTCCCAGATTATACGGCTTGACCATTACAGGTTTTTTGATCGTTCCCGAATATTTACCGATACCCGTGAATACAAGACTGCACTTGCCGACGCGTCCGGTGTTGTTCTCAAAGGTCACCGTATAATCAACATCTTTTTCAAGCGTATCATAAATCTTTCCGCTCTGCGTATAGAGTGTGACATCTTCCCAGCCCCGGGCCGCGGCTACCGCTTCTTTCGGGTTAAACAGATCATCCAGTTCGAGCGGGTATCCGGTGTATTCCGCTGTTGTGGTGAGACCTGCGACCTTAACGCGGGCAAGCGGTGTTCCCGTAATCTCATAAGTCAGAGTCTTGGTGCCGATATAGCCATTCGCTTCATTTCCAATGATTCTGAAACTGTACTTACCGGCATTGCCATTGTCCGGTTCAAGCTGTTCTACGAAAAAGTCCTGGTTGTATTTAAGCGGCTCTGACGGCTTCTTGGCATATACATAGGCCAGAGGATCACATTTTTTGTCTTCCCCGGGCTTATAAAAGTTATACCCAAATACCGCAGGCAGATTCAGATGATGGGTACCCGGAATATAATATACAGCCTTGAACTCATCTTCTGCTTCGTTATAGTTCGGGAGCTTGATCGCCTTGCCGTTGATATCTCCCACCTTCAGCGTGGAAACCTGTATCTTATTTTTACCATCAACAACCTTTACAAGCACTTTGTCTATAATTATGCCTTGAAAGTTTGAACCATCTTTTCCGACAACCGCGATCGTATATTGATCACCGGCTTGATCCAAAACAGTGGCAGCGGCCTCATTAGGCGTCAAGGGTAATAGAAATTGATATGTGGTGATATCTATCTCAGGCGTACCTTTGAAATACTTTAATTCATAATCCTTGTTGAGGGTCAGTTTCTTCCCGTTAAAGTTCACGACCGGCTTGGTTGCGGTTAATTTCACCTTAGGGCCTGCCGCCACGTGTACGGTATGTTCCGAGGTGATTGTCGCACCGCTGATATTTGCACGCGTGATTCCAAAGTAGAATGTCCGGCTTGCATTGTAATTGCCCATCCCCTTAACGGTAAAGGCCGGTGAAATGCTCTTGGTATTGGCAGCATTCATGGCACCCGCATCTGCAACAACTGTGTTGTTGGCATAGACAATGGTATAATCCCTGCCTTCAACCAATTTGGTCGTGCCGCTGAACACTTCGATCTTATCGTTAAAAGTGATCTTGGCTCCGGTATAAGGAGTGGTAAATTCAGTTGTGGTTGTGCCTTTTCCTGTATAGTTTTCCCCGTTGAGACGAACCCAGATACCGTCCGGGATCTCAGTAGGATCAGCATACATTTCAGAGCTCACGTCGCCGCGTTCATCCACAGTATAAGTAAACGTGGCAACCTGACTATCCTTCATATCATCCTTAAGCGCGATCGCCTTGATCGTTGTGTTTTTGCTGATCACAACGGCATCACCATACAGTTTGGTGGCGCAGTTTTCAGTAGCATGCGCTTCCACTGCCTCAAGATAAGCTTCGATATCAGGATCATTTCCATCCGTCGTATAATAGATCTGCGCATCGGCGGTCTCGGTACCAAGAAGCACACTTGTACCTCTTGCCACTTCGCTTCCGGACGCAACACTTGCTCTGACCGCTTTTACGGATTGCTTAGGATTCAGCGTAATTGTTGCACACTCCGAATAGTTTCCGCCTGAATAAGGAACCGATACGGTCAGAAGAACAACCGTCATCTCATCAAGATCACTGATCACTGCATCAGAAGGTCTGACAGTCACATCACAGGTCTTTACAGCCCCGCCATCTGTCCACGCTCCGTACTCAAATACAACCAGTTTGTCATCGCCAACTGCATTGCTGTCGTTATCGTCGAGTGCCGTGATTGTTACTGCACCTGTATCGATCTCATCAAGTACCGTTATGGTGTATGTCTTTTCGGCGCCGCTCTTGGCCGTTAAAACGATATCCTCCGTGCTCAATACAACAGGTCTTGTCACAACGACCTTCAGCGTATCCTGCTTCTTGCCCAGGGTCGCTGTGATCGTTGTCTCGCCTTCTCCAACCGCCGTGATCTTTGCATCCGCACCGTCGCCGTCAGCCGCAACCGATGCTACGGCAGGATTCGAGCTTGTCCACTTCACTTTCGAAGCCTGGTTCGCCCGATCACTCTCCGGATCAATCACGCCCTTAACGGAAAGGATATCTCCTACACATATGCAGCGCTCTCCCGCAAATGGTTTTCCGTCCTGATCCCGCAGGGAAATGGTCGGTGTAGCCTTTTTGTTAGAAACTTCAATGCCGATATTGTTTGATCTCACACCGTTCACTTCCGCGAAAACAGAGCAGTAACCCTTTGCAAGGCCAGTCACCCTGCCGTCGATATTCAGTTTTACCGGATTCCGCCCTTCACTGTCATAACTGCGTCCGGCGATAAACCACTGTACCCGTCCGTTTCCTGCCGGCGTGAGTTTTGCAGCCAGATCGACTGTCTCACCGATGTCGATCACCACCCTGTCCGATCCCTTCACAGATGCCTCAACGGATGCAGGAATACTGTAATCCATCCACTTTGCATACAGCGTGGTATGTGCAGACGGTTTAAACCGTTCATCTTCCCTCATCGAATAAACGAGCGCCTTATTCTTGCATTCTTTATCCAGATACCATCCGCCGAAGATTTTATTACCATCTCTTCGGATCTGTACGCTGTAATCGGTTATCGTAATTGACTGTCCCTTTAATGCCTTGTCGACTATGACCGAAGTTTCGCGCATTCCCTTATCCGGATTCCCGCTTCTGCCCTCATATTCTCTGTCAAAATAGCCACCGTTGGCATCAAACTTTACGGTCCACGCATCACCGTACCCGGCATAAAGATTTGCCACCTTTGTCGTGAAACGGATCTGCGGATAATTAAAGGTATCCCGATCCGGTCTCAGATTGGCCGCAGAGTATGGTTTCTTGAGCTCCGCATCGGTATACCAGCCGGCAAAAGCTCTTGTGTCATCATCAATCTGCGGGATCTCGCTCATAGAGGACCATGTATTCAAATAACAGGCGACATTTCTGGTCTTACCGCCCCCTGGAAATTTACCTTCTCCTGCATTGTAGGTGACGACAAAATCCGGCTCCGGATATGGCGTATACGGTGTGTTCGACTTGGTCCATTTGGGAAAGAACTCAACATCTTCGTTGATCTTTTCATTTCCGGGCACCTTGTTTTTACACTCTGCCTCTCTGTAGGCCCATTCGTACTTGTTCTTACCTTCCGGGTACTCGGAAAAGCCGGACGGTTCTGAGATATCACTATATTCGATCCCTTTGGGAACCATGACGGTACACTTTGTCTTATCCGGATTCAATTCACACTTGAACCCGTCCTCTTCAAAGTTAACTTTTACATAGTCGTAGAATGTACCGCCATTTGCGTTAAAGGTCACCTGTACAGGATCCGCCCACTTTTTATAGAGATCCATATTCTTCGTGGGGATGAATCCGTAAATTGAATTTCCTAAACCGGTGATAAAGCTGAACCTGTAGCACACATCATCTGCATCATACCAATCCGGAAAAGCCGCCTTTGCCTCTGTGCCATAGATCACTTCCGGGGCACCATTTACCTGATTTATATTGTTTTCATCTTTGATGCGATACGGTTCTCCTTTTACCACCTTGACGATCTGCTCGGTGCTGTTATCCTTGAACTTTGCGCCACCTGCATCAACACCGTCTTCTGCTATATGGAAAGTGATGAGATAGCAATCAGACCAGTGCGCATAGATCGTCGTATCGGAATCGAAACGGGTCTCATAAAGATTCACTTCCTCTGATTCTCCGGCTGATGCAAACCAGCCTGCAAATACCTTGTCGCCCTCATATTCCATGGTCGGCGCCATACCGCGGATAGAACCGCCTTTGGCGATCTTTGCTTCGATCCTGCCATCTGTTGTTTCCCTGCCGACAAACCGTCCGTTCGCATGATTCGCATCGAAGGTGATCGTGATCGACTCCTGATACCCTGCATAAAAGGTGGTATCCTGCATCACTTTATATTTCATCAGATCATACTTTTCGATCTTCTGCGTCCGTTCCGGATCGGTAAACCAACCGACAAAAACCTTACTGTCATCCGGATACACAGGATCAGACAGCAATCCAGCTATGGCGGAGCTGACAGTGGCTCCGTCCTGTACTATATAAGACCTCGTCTTCAAGGCATCGATCCTGCCCTCCCCGGCATCAAAAGTCAGCGCGCAGGGGCCCGTCCAATGCGCAACAAATGTTGTATCTCCTTCCGGCACATATCGTCCCAATTCATCGGAAGTAAATGGATTCCTATGGTCCGTGTCAGTGGAAAGGTAGAATACATCGAAAATCTTTTTCAGATCATCATTTTTTAAGTAACGATCCATGCCGGCGACGGCATTCTTCGCATCCATCACGGGCCGGCCCTTCACCACCTTCAACACGAGCGGACCGAAATTATCAAAAGAGTTCCCCGTAGTCTGATCAAAATCTTTTTCATAATAGCCGCCGGCAAAGTCAATGGTCACAATCCATGCGGATTCATATCTTGCATAAAGCGTCAGATCTTTTTCAAATTTAGTATAGCCGTCTAAAGCTCCGCCCTCAAAGTAACGCTTCCCGTCCTTGTCATACCAACCGGCAAACCCCTTTGTATCATCATCGATCGTCGGGATACCAAGCAGCGTATTGTGAAGGGTGCCATTCTTATCTGTTCTGAACGAGACAGGTTCCGATGTTTTTTGGATCTCGTGTGCACCTGCTTTATCGTAAAAGATCATCCCATCGCCCGGATCAAAGGTGATCACGTGATAGCCATTGTCTTTCCAATGCGCATAAAGAGTCGTGTCTTCTTCCATGACGAACGGCTGAGCGTTGTAATTCAAGTCATTTGGATCCGTACTCTTGCCGATATATGTTTCGTCATGATCTTTCTCATCGTCGTAGGCAACGACGCAAGTTCCGCCGGTCTTTTCCGTAAACCAGCCAAGGAATTTCTTGTGTAAAACGCCGTGCAGCGGATTCGCTACCCTCTGGTTGACACTCTCAGACTGCCCGTAGCCGAATGTCTTAACCTCGGCAATCTCATAATCGGTCTGCCAGTCGGCAAAATAACCGCCGTTCGCATCAAGTGTCAGGACAAGCCTCTCATCATCTGCTTCCCACTTGGCATAAAGATCCAGATCACCGGTACCTGTCTTAATGAAATAAGTGCTTCCCGTTGATTCTTCTGACCACGGCGTTTCACATAAACTATCCGCGTATTTTTCAACCTCCTGTGTGCAGTCTTCATCTGTATACCATCCGACGAACCTCTTGGTCACGTCTTTGTTACACAGGTAATCATCGCTGTCAAATGTATACTCATCGCCATTATCAACAAATCCCGCATACCGGCTGATCTCATGGCTGTCGGAAAGGATCCATTCCTGCCGACCGGGAAGCGTTTCGGATCCAAGTCTTCCGCGTCGAATAAAGCCGCCCTCTCCGGCATGGAATGTCAGGACACGATTGTTATCAGAATACTGTGCATAGAGCGTCTCATTTTCCGTCGGGGTATAATCATGACCGATCAGAGCACCATCCTCCGATAAGGACCATCCCAGGAACTTATAATGCATGTCATTATAGCGCATCAACTGTAAATTCGGCTGAAACCTTTTGAACAGCGGGATCCCCTTGGGCACGATCATAGAAATCTTATTATCCGCTTCCGAATAACGGACACCCATGTAGGAATTCAAACTCGGCGGATAGCAGGCAATTTCCCTGTCGCCGATCATATAAGTGATCGTGCAGGTGGAATTCGTCCAGCCGGCATAGATTGTGGTTCCCTCTTCCGGCCATTCTTTAAGATAATACAAGCCTTTACCGTCAATATCTGATAACAGTTCTTCATAAGCACATTGCGGCGTACTGTACCAGCCGATAAAGAGATATCCTTCCCGGGACGGGGTATGATTGATCAGATCTTTGGTCGGCCATATGATTTTGGTATTGTCTCCTCCGAAACTTCCGCCATTTGCATCAAGCGTAAGCTCGGTAGCATCGCCAAAAAGTCCGGCATCATCCGATCCGGCGTCATCGGCTTCTTCTGCATACTCTCCCAAAGCTTCCGCATCCTCTGCTCCTGCCTCTTCGGATCCTTCTGTTATTTCCTCATCGGAGACTGCATCTTCCGGTTCATCCTCAGATTCGCCTGCATCCTCTTCATCCTCTGCGTCTTCCGATTCGCCTGCAACATAAAACGTATCTCCGTTAGCTTCTGATTCTGCATCTGAAGCCTCTTCTGCTGTCACAGGAGCAACAGTAAGCGTATCGGCAGCCGCTGTCACCTCATCTGCTTCATCCAGTGCCGCTGCCCGGATCGTTTCCGCAGGGATCGCAGTCACCGTCAGGATCAATGCCGCAAGTAAAGCCAGTCCTCTTCTGAATTTCATGTCATTTCCTCCGTCTCATAGTGAGAATTTAAAACAATCTGTTTCTATCATAAATCCTGCTCCGCAAAAAGCAAAGCATTGTTTATAAATTGTTGAAAAGGCGCCGGGGTGGGAGGCCCGACGCCTTTTCTATATGGTTTGTAGATTGATAAGTCGTATAACCAACTTACACTATCAATTTAACATTCCCACTATGCTCTTGTCAAGCATTTTCGTCACATTTCTTCAAAAATGTGATTTTACTATGCGGCCCTCTTTTTTCTCTTGTGGTTCTGGATGCAGATCACCACGATCATGGAGATACTTGCTACCAGAAGGAGCAGCCACAGTGCGATATTGGCCGCATCACCGGTCACAGGACCGACTCTTACGCCAAGAACGCCGCTTGTCGGTTTCGCTCTTACACCGAGTACGTCGGAGATCGTAGATTTCCTGCGTACGCCTGCTACAGCGGATCCGCCGCCACCGCCACCACCGGTGATTACGGTCTCGGTGTCTCCACCGCCGCCACCGCCACCGCCATCGGTGTCATTGGTTACGGTTACTCTGTATCCGATCGAAGCGGTTGCATTCGACGAATCGATCGAGAACGGATATACCAGCGGATCGCCGTTTACATCAACGTTTGTCTTGTATCCGGACGGTGCCTTGGTCTCGATGAAGTAATAATCATCCCAAGGAAGTCCTGTTACACGGATAATTCCGTCCGAACCGGTCGTGTACGTACCGTATCTGTAGTATGCATCCGAATAGATTGTGGATGCAGCTGCCTGGCCTGCCGTCTTGGGCGTTGCGGAGTAGAGTTCAAATACCGCTCCCGCAAGCGATGTGCCGCTGCTGTTTGTCTTATGCAGTTCCGCGGTGCCCTTCGACTGCTCATTAAGGAAAGTAACGGTCTTGTCATAGCTGTCTTCCGTGAGTGTTACCTTCTCTGTTGTTGTCTTCAGCACATAGCCCTTCGGTGCCTTGGTCTCCTTGAAGTAATATGTACCGCAAGGAAGTTCTGTTACTTTCAGGGTACCGGAAGAGTTCACTGCCAGCGTTGTTCCCTTGGTTGTATCCTTCGTATACTTGTAGTCTCCGGAGCTTCCCGTTACATGCACTGCCTTGTTCGCCGAATCATAGAGTGTGAATTCCGCACCGGCCAGTGTTTCTCTTGTCGTTGCGTCTCTCTTGGTCAGCGTCAGGCTTCCTGTGATCTTCGGGTCATCCACGATCACGGGTTCGATCTCATCCTTAGGCTTCATGAAGCTCTCATCCACTGTAAATACATACGGTTTGATCTTCAGGTAGCCCTTAGGTGCCTCAACCTCTTCGAGCGTGTATGTCTCGCCGAATACCAGGCCTTCCACATAGTGATCATCCGTCTCTGTTGTTACCCAACGGTCGATCTCTTTCTTGTTCTTGTCGATGACTCTCATGGTGGCGCCTGCCAGTGTGCTCTGAACACCGTCCAGAACCTCTGTCTTGCGTACTCTGAAGTAGCTCGGCCTGTTCTCGAAAACATTGCCTGTGTAGCGCACCAGTGTCTTGTCGGCATCCGGCGTGATCGTGTAGCCGTCAGCCGGCGTCGAAGTGTAACCGCCAAGGTTAGTCAGATCCTCTTCCACTTTGTAGATGATCAGCTGACCGCTCTCATCAAACTTCGGCAGATCCTTAAATTCATATTTATTGTCAGCCGCATTCTTCATTGTGGCGGTCCTGATCGGATTCTTTTCCTTGACCAGCTTGCCATCCTGATCCGGTACGAGTCTGTAGAGATTAATGGTAATCTCAGGAACCTTCGTCTTGTCCTCGTTTACCCACTCCTTCGAACCGTCGATCGAAATATACTGCGGGTTGATCTTGTTGGTAACGGTCGCCTCTTTGACAACCACACCGTCCTCAACCTTGGTCGTGCTCGTTCCGGCTTCTTCCTTTGCAACCTTACCATCTGAAGTCATCGTGAGCTTCTTGCCGTTAAAGTCGATCTCGATCGCGTAGTCACCGGTTGAACCGAGTTCTCTGATCTCATAGTTGTATCTGTGGCCGTCCATCTTCTGGTCCAGATCAAACTCATACAGGCCCTTGAACTCGAACCGATAGTTATCAGCAGCTGTTAATGTCTTGCTGTAGCCTTCCATAGGCTGGCCGTCGCGGTACAGCTGGATCGTAACTTCCGGTCTCTTTTCGGGTGTCTTTGCGTACGGATCTTTCCACAGCTTCTGCCCTCTGATCGTGAACGGATCATAGAGCGGCTTATTGGTGATCAGTGTGCCGTCCGTGCCGTAAGCCTTGCCGTCGCTGTAGACGATCTGGAACTTGCCCTGATCATCCTCACTGGAAGCCTGCTCCACGAACGCATACATGATCTCATTGTAGTTAGCGTCAAATGCAGGAAGTTTCTCGAATGCGAACTTCACTTCACCGGGCTTCGTCCAGTTGATCACGATATGGCCTTCGCCGGGTTCTGTCTTCTCAACCTGTGCTTCGCCTTCCTTTGCACCGTATGTAATGGTTACGCAGTAGTCGGCCTTACCGTTATGATCTTCATCGATGATCGTGGTGTTGCCGTCCTTATCCACGGTAGCCAGTGCGATATCCACATTGACATAAGCACTCTTATTGTTCTTGCCGTACTTCGTCAGCAGTTCTCTTAATGTCTCATCATTGTCAAAGTCAAGGACCTTTTCACCCGACTCATCCCTGAAGAGGATCCACTTCTTGTCGCCGCTGATCCGCTTATAACGCTGCGTGTTAATGATGCCATCGATCACCTTCTTGCTGATCAGTTTGTCTTCCAGACCGTTTAAGTCTTCCTCTACATCATAGACATAAGGATCAGCCCTGCCGGTCACTGTATCATAGTGGTACGGCTCCAGTTCATCGAAGCTGTACTGAACCTTCGATGTGGTAGGTGTGAGCGTCTTGGTCGCAAGGATCGGATGCGGCTTGTCGGCCGCCACCTCATTGTTGCTGCTGTCGACATAGATCTTCTCACCCTTCGGATTCTCGTAGTAGCGTGTGAGGTTGATAAAGATCTTTGCACCTTGTTCCTTCAGTTCCTCAGCCAGCTCGGGAGTGATATTCCATGTCTTCGTACCGTCCTTATGTGTCAGGCCGAACTTGTTGTTGATCAGTACAAAGGCGTTCTTGCTGTTATTTGCCTCAGAAAGCTTCATCGGCTTCACTTCAAGCGGCTTTTCTGCCTTCTCATAACCCATGGGTGCTTCCACCTCATATACATAATAGGTGGTATCACGTCTCAGATGCTGTCCTGCTTTCAGTTCAACCTGCGTATAATTCGGGTTGTCATTCTTTGCATGCTCGGAAATGAATGCGATCTTGCCGTCACTTGTCCAGCTTGCAAGCACTGTTGCATTCTCCTGCGTTCCGGTTCTCAGTTCGAGTTTCGCACCGGTTCTGTTCTCATTGGAGTCGATTGCACCAAGCTTGATATGATCTGCATTTTCCTTACTGATGATCAGTGCCAGCGGCTCATCCTTCATGATGATCCGCGGGATCTGCTCTTCGTTCAGCTCGCCATATTCAGCAGCAGCGATGGAACCGTCTTTATTTACCTTGAACGGAATCTTTGCTGCAAGCGCATAGCCTGCCGGAGACGCATCCTCAACGAGCCAGTATTCCTGATCCCGCTTCAATACGCCGTCATCCGCCTGCTTGTCCTTGATGCTGATCAGGTATTCCTTACTGCTGCTCTTCCAGCTGATGACCTTATCGCCGATCTCATCAGGTGCATTAGCATCTCTTTCGTAGATCGCCATATCCGCACCGGACAGTTCCTTATCATCGATTGTACTACGCTTGCTGACATATAATTTGATCGGTTCGTCAATCAAATCAGTCTCGTAGAGGCCGAGATCCTTATCGTAAACTACCGTAAACTTCTGAGGCGCGGCGATCTGATAGCCTTCCGGAGCCTCCAGCTCAGTCAGCGTATACTCATCCACGATGTTCAGTTTTGCATCATAAACCAACTGATAAAGCTTAGCCAGCTCGGGATATTTTGGTCCGGAAGCGGCTGCTTCGCGTTCGGATACCGGAACAAGAAGTGCCGGCTTGTCCGTGGTTACAAAGGTCACATCCACGTTGTTATGCGCATCGGCCACATTCAGCTTCGCGCCCGGAAGCGAATCGATCTTGTTTGTATCCTTCTTGGTGATCTTGACAAAGATGGGTCTGTCATACATGATCAGCATCTTCTTGTCCTCAGTCACCTGTCCGGTAGCATCACCTTCCGCACTGTAGAGTTCGATCTCGTTCTTATTATTGACCGTAAATGCGATCGGTGCTGCCTGATAATAACCTTCCGGTACCTTTGTTTCTACCAGGTAGTAAACGTGCTTCACGCCATTGGAGGCAAGCAGCTTTCCTGTGATGGGATGTGCTTCTTCTTTATCCTTTTCTCCCGTTGTCCAGGTATCCACTGCCACAGCGCCTGCAATATTGTTCTTAATTTTTGCATAGTTTTCGGCATCATAGATCGCAAGCGTTGCGCCCGGCAGATATCTTGTTGTGCCAAGCTCTCTCTTGGTAATCTTAACCGTAGTCGCATCATCCTTCATGAGCAGCAGCGGAACATCACGCTTTGCGCCACCGCCCGTTACTACCTTGACTTCTGCATTATCAGGGGTTGCCGGCGTGTATTTACCATCCTCGCTCTTGTTGTAGAGCTGGATGTTTCCGTAAGCGTCCACGCTGAAATAGATATCAGCCGTGATGGTGTAGCCTTCCGGTGCCATTGTTTCACGCAGCATATAGATGGTCGGTGTTTCGGCATCAGCAAGTGTTGCGCTGAGGCCTTCAAAGCCATCTCCGATCACAATGCGTTTCTCTGCGTCTTTATCACTCGTCCAGCTGATCAGCGGCGTTTCACTGTCTGCCGCATAGATCGCCATCTTGGCGCCGGACAATTCGGTCTGGCCTGTGATATCCGTCTTGGCAATGTCGATCTCGATCGGTGTATCTTCCATGCTGACTTCCGCCTGTACCGTTACGTTGCCTCCGTCAATGGTCTTGGTCTCATGATTCGGTCTTGCCAGAAGCGTATAGCCCTTCGGCGGAATGATCTCGTCGAAGTAATAGGAACCCCATTCGAGCTCATCCACAAAGATCCTGCCGTTCTCATCCGTTACCAGATCCGTATTTCCGTCTACAGCGATCTTGACATCCGCAAGATCCGTTGTCGATGCAACACCCGGTACGGTATCTCTGTTGCCTTCCACCTTCCACAGGTTAAATGTTGCACCGGCCAGTGCAGTACCGTTAATGCCCTTCTTGAGCAGGCTGATGCTGCCATGCAGGCGTTCATTCGGTACAGCCTGAACTTCATGATTTGTCAGTTCATAGGCAACCGTCTTGTCACCCTCCTTCACCGGAAGTGCTTCTTTCACGATGGAAGGAGCATTGTTGGTTGCGGTATCCTCGGTTACCTCAAATACGTAAGCATTCTCGGAAGCCTTGTATCCGAGCGCTTTCGCGCTTTCGGCATCCTCAATGAAGGCATATTTGCCCAAAGGCAGTCCCGTTACCACTGCCACACCGTTGGATGCGGTCGTATAGCCGGCATTGCTGTATTCTGCACCAAGCGTCAGCTTGCCGTCTGCTTCCGTATTCACTTTATATACGTAGAACGATACACCGGCCACGAATGCGCCTGTTGCCATATCGGTCTTGGCGATCTTGGACCAGCCTCTGTATGTTGTGTTCTCAAACGGAGTCACATAGTGGAATGCATAGTCCGGAGACGCTTTGGACATCTCTTCGCGTACATTCTCCTCCGTGCAGGTGCTGTCGATCTCAAACGGCTTCGGTGCACTGTCTACAACATAATCTACGCCGTCCGGTGTGGACTTCTCTACATAAACATATTTGCCGTAAGGCAGAGGTCCGATCACATCCGTCATCATGGTCGCCTGGTATACCGGGAATTCCGTTCCGGAATACGTACCGTAGTTTGCGGCAACCGGCGATCCGACTGCATTGCCTTCACTGTCTGCGCTGTAGATCTCGAATGTCAGATGTCTGCCGTCCTTCTCCACTCTGAGATCCAGGGCAGAGTTATCCTCCTCACGGCCCACCATTTCAAAGATCTTATAAAGCGCCGTATAACCGTAGCCCTTCTTATTGTTTACATTGATCTCCGGATAGAGCAGACGGCTCAGTTCGTCATCACTTATGCTGAGCGTTACATCTGTATAACCCGTCTCGCTCGTGCGGCCGATCGTCATGGTCGGAAGTGTTTCCTCGACGATGTCGTATCCCTCCGGAGCCTTCGTCTCTACAAAGTAGTACTGACCCCATGCCAGATCCGGCACTTCGATCACGCCAAGCTTATCCTGATCCGAAGATGTCTCGAGATTAACCATCAGACAATCATCGGCCAGATCAGTAGCATCCGCAGCTGTTCCCGGAGTCGTATCACGCTTACCGTTTACACGGTAGAGACTGAACAGTGCTCCCGCAAGCGGAACATCCTTTTTATTGGTGATCTTGTCGTAACCCTTCTTGTAAAGCTTCAGGGAGCCGGGGATCGTTTCATTGACAACGACACCGACTGTGTAACTCAATTCAACCTTGTCATTCTGCTCACCGATGATGAACGGTTTGGAGATCTTCTTCGCTTCTTCCTCGGTAAGTGTGTATCCCTTCGGAACGATCTCTTCGAAATGATAGGTTCCCCAAGGAAGACCCGTGATAGAGATCATACCGTTTTCATCGGTCGCTCTCGTAGCATAGAGCGTACCGTCTGTTCCCTTAAACAGTTTGCCTAAAGCAGACTGTAACAGTTCGAGTGCATTTGCACCCTGTGCATCTTCTGCATAGAGTTTGAACGTTACGCCCTTGATCGGCTTGCCGTTCTCATCCTTCTTCTGCAGTTTGACAGAACCGGTAAGCGGTGTATTGACGATCGGCTTGCCGGAATCCTTGGTCAGTTGTACCGTCTGGTCCGTAGTGATCTCAAAGTGTACACCCTGATAGGTAAATGCTCCGTCTGCATATCCCTCATATCCCTCCGGTACGGACTCTTCCAGATAATAGCTGCCGTACTCAAGCGACTTCTCAGGGAATGCAAATTTACCGTTCGCATCTGTCGTAAATACACCGTACTCATCCGTTACATCCTGGATGATCACAGGAGCAAGTCCTGTCGTTGTCGTATTGATCGATTCAGGGTGCGCTCCCTTGTAAAGCTTGAAGGAAGCAACCACAGGCTTCTGGTATACGCTTTCAACCTTCTGCATATTCACAGAGCCCTTGATCTTCTCGTTGACGATGCCTTTGGCAGGATCTTCGATGGTGCCTGTCTGCTCGCCGATCAGATCAACATGCAGCCCTTCTGCGTCGATTTTCTGCTCGTAAGTCGCAGACTTGATCGCATTACCGATCTTCACCGTTCTTGTGCCCTTGTAAGGGATATAGCCG
>JAGCXZ010000054.1 GCA_017961065.1 Lachnospiraceae bacterium | reverse complement strand
GTCAGTATGGTCATGATCACCATAGTCACTGCGAAGAATGCGCCGAAGAAAATCCAGGCCCGGGCCGCGTCTGCCGGGAACCATTTGAACAGGCGGCTCATAATAAATACGCCCAGGATAACAACCAGGAAATAGAGGGTTTTCCGCAGAAAGACGCTCATGTTTTTGATCCACCGGTCTGTCATGAACACGTCTTTCACGATGACGGAAAAGACTGCCAGCAGGAGGAACTGCGCCACGATATTGAGCGGTATACCGCTCTTCCCGAGACCGAATACGGGGCTGATCTCCGCCACACCGTCTCCCAGCAGGTAGCTCATCAGGGCGAGCGTCACGATGCCCCCTCCGAAGCTTGCCATGATTTCCTTGATAAGCCAGTTGAGGTATTTCAGTTTTTCTTTCATCTTACCTCACCCCCAGCTTCATGCGCAGCTCGTCCGCATACATCCGGGAAACCATGATCTGTTCCCCGTTTTTCAGTGTCAGCTTGATCTTTCGGTTGATATCGGCTTTCAGGCTCTTGATCATCCTCAGGTTGACGATGCTCTGTTTACTGATCCGGAGAAAGTCCCTTTCCAGCAGCTGTTCCGCCTCGTACAGTTTCAGCTCCGATTCATACATTTCAGTTTCTGTATAGATGAAGGTTTTCCGCTCCAGCGCTTCTATATACAGGATCTGATCGGTGTCCAGGAGATAGGTCTCTCCGTTTTTCTCGGCGCTGATCTGCATATCCAGCATACGCATCATGGCGATCATTTTTTCAATGTCGCGGGTCAGCCTCGGGGTGTGGATCGTTACGGATGTATCAGGATACTGATCATTGATGTCGATATCAATCTTCATTTATTCCAGTCCTTTTTTCCTGTATGCGGCTATAAACAGGGCAACGGCCAGGATCGTGTTGACTGCCACAATAATAGCTCCATCCAATTTTAGAGCCGAAAAGGACATCTCGTCAAGCATTGCCCTCACATGCTGCGTATAAACAAAGTTCGCAACCTTTGCGATCCCGTCGTTGAACATCGCCAGCATCGGCAGGAAGGAGAGCATCAGCATCACCATGGATCCCTGGGAAGTCGCGGACATCTGGTTTTTCGCGTTGATGCCCACGCATGCTCCGATCGCGATGGAAACAATAGCACTCAGGCCCATGATCAGGAGATAGAACGGAATATGGGCGGGCTCGATGGCTGTAGCCATTACGCCAGTGCCGAACATGAAGATCACCCAGACATACGCGCCGATGCCCGTCAGGTACTGCCAGGGCTTCACATTGGACATCAGCAGCACCCGGAGGGTATTCTTCTCTTTTTCCTCCGCGATGATGGATGTCATGGAGATCAGGGGCGTCATGCCCACATACATGGCTGAGAACATCTTGGTGTAGTAATGCGCCGGCATTCCTTCCGGCCGGACCAGGGCTTCCATCACCAGTGTGATCACCGGATAGAGAATCACCTGCAGCAGAATGGACTTGTTCTTGAATGTATCGATGATCTGTTTTTTGAATATAACGAGAATATTGTTCATGTTCAGTCTTCCTCCTCCAGTTTTCTGCCGGTCAGTTCCAGGAACACGGTCTCAAGTGTCGGCTCAGATGAATGAATCGTTTCGATGCTTTCCTTTTCCATCAGCTCGCGGATTTTATCCGCGGATTCCTTGCTGTGGGGCAGTTCCACATCCTCCCCTGTTTTCAGGTGCAGCACAATCTTCTTCTGGTGGTTAAACCTGCGGCAGATTTCCTCCGGCGCTCCCCTGTCCACGATCACGCCCTCGTTCAGCAGGGCTACGGTGTCGCAGAGCTTGGCTGCTTCCTCCATATTGTGGGTCGTGAGGAAAATGGTGCAGCCGTGCTTTTTCTTGTCCATAATGATCCGGTGGATCTGCTTCTGGGTCACGGGATCCAGGCCAGTGGTAGGCTCATCCAGGAAGATGACGTCCGGGGAAATCATGAACACCCGGGCCAGCTGGAGCCGGACCAGCATGCCCTTGGACAGGCTGGACGCCGGCTTCTTTGCGGAATCTTCCAGGCCCACCAGCTTCAGGGTCTCCATGATCCTTTCTTTCGGAACGCCGTAGATCTCCGCGTAGATCTTCAGGTTATCGTAGCAGGACAGCCGTTCGTAAACGCCGAACTGGTCCATCATAATGCCGATCTTCTTCCTGTCCTCGCCGGAAAGGTGCCTCACATTCCGCTGGAGGATCATTGCCGATCCGTCATCAAAGGAAAGCTGTCCGGTCAGGATTTTGATCAGGGTGGTTTTGCCCGCGCCTGAAGGACCGAGCAGTCCGAAAATCTGTCCGTCCGGGATATCAAAGCTGATGCCGGACAGCACCTTCTTATCCGTAAAGGATTTCGTAATGCCGCTGCATTGAATCATGTTGCTTCCTCCTTGCACATGCGTATTCTTGACGCCGCATACACTAACAGAAAGCCATAGCCCGTTCAATAGCGCCGGACGTATGTTGCCGGAAAGGAGACATAAGATGCCGGAAAAGGAGAATAAAAAACAGATCCGGATCTTTCCGGATAAAAGAAAACCTGTACATTTTTGTGGACGCAGAAAAGACTGAAAAACATGAATACCCAACACGCAAAGCGGGAATGTGACAAGAGGGACAGATGAAATGTCATGCGAAGTGTGACATTTCGTCTGTCCCTTCTGTCATATTCCTGCTCTCCATAGCCTGCAAAAAAGCTGTCATTCCGACCGTAGTCGAGGAATCTCCCAGCCCATTCACTGTCGGGAACCTGACAGGAACCGCATCATTTTCAATGTGGCAGGCGGAAACACTATATCATTCTGCATTCTGCATTTGTCATCGCCTTGCGATGACACTGTCCCTTAGCCGCCCGGTACAAATCCATCAACGCCAAGTTCTTCATATATATCACCCCAATACGCAGCATACGGTTCCAGAATAATTCTTCCGTCTGTGCTTCCAAGGCCAAACAGATAACCCGTATCGGTTCTTTGCATCATCAGTACTAAGGTATCTATACCGAGAAGATCTACCGAATGGATTCCATCCGAAAATGAAATAACCTTCCCTGCCTGATCAAACCATACTTCCTCTGCCCTGAGAAGATCCACCGGATTCATGCCGTCCGGAAATGATACCATCTTTCCTTCTCGATCAAATAACTCGTATTGATCAGCAAAAAACATATCATCAGATTCTCTGATCGAGCCGATTGCAAACCCGTTCACATAATCATCCACACCATCATAAACACACGGAATCACCAGTTCCCCGCTGTCTCTTTTGCAGAACCCCCAGTGATGATTCAGGCATACAGCGATAAGTGGTTCGTCCCGATCCGTGTATTCGGATATCTCTTCATACATCGGCATCTGCAAAAATCCGCTCTGTATGTCATAGAATCCATATGCTTCCGGCTTTTCGAATATATTGCTGTATACTTTGATAATAGCGATATTGT
>JAGCXZ010000053.1 GCA_017961065.1 Lachnospiraceae bacterium | reverse complement strand
GGATGCCAAAAGGACGAAGCAGGGCAGAGGCCCTGTCTGGTACAAAGACAATAAACGTTTCGGGATGCTGGCTTATGTGGAGAACTTCGCAGGCACTTTGGCGGGGGTAAGGCAGCATCTTTCTTATGTGCGTTCTCTTGGCGTGAACTACCTGCATCTGATGCCGCTGCTCAAAAGCCCGAAAGAAAAGGGGGACGGCGGCTATGCCGTGTCCGATTTCAGGGCGGTCGATCCGAGATACGGGACCGTAGAGGAACTGGCGGCGCTTGCCGGGGACTGTCATGCGCAGGGGATCAGTCTCTGCCTTGATTTTGTCATGAATCATACGAGTGAGGAACATGAATGGGCAGTTCGTGCAAGGAACGGGGAGAAAGAATATCAGGACCGGTACTATTTCTATGACGGCTGGGAGATCCCGAACCGGATGGAGCGATCGCTCCCCGAGGTTTTCCCGACGACTGCGCCCGGGAATTTCACGTGGTGTGAGGGCGCCGGCAAAGTCGTGATGACGACATTCTACCCGTACCAGTGGGATCTGAATTATCACAATCCGGTCGTGTTTAACGACATGACGGCCAACATGCTGTTTTTGTGCAACTGCGGCGTGGATATCATCCGCCTGGACGCGACACCCTATATCTGGAAGACGGAGGGGACGAACTGCAGGAATCTGCCGCAGGTCCATACGCTCGTCCGCCTGATGCGGATCGCGTGCGATATCGTCTGCCCGGGCACGCTGCTCCTCGGAGAGATCGTCATGGAGCCCAAGGAAGTGGTTCCGTATTTCGGACCGCTGCAGGCGCCGGAATGCCATCTCCTCTATAACGTGACCACGATGGCGACCACCTGGCATACCGTTGCAACGGGAGATGTCAGGCTGCTGTGCGACCAGCTGCAGAAGGTCTTTTCCCTGCCGAAGGATTACGTATTCTTAAACTATCTGCGCTGTCATGATGACATCGGGTGGGGGCTTGACTATGCGTTCCTGAAGCAGTTCGGGATGGAGGAGGCCGCGCACAAGCAATTCCTGAATGACTATTTCCGCGGACTGATCTTTGACAGTTTCTCGCGCGGAGAGCTCTACAATGATGATCCGAGACTGCGTGACGCGAGACTGTGCGGCACCTGTGCATCTCTTTGCGGGATCGAAGCGGCACAGGAGATGCAGGATGAAGTGCGGCTTGAGACAGCCGTTTCGCTTGATATCATGCTGCATGCTTTTCTGCTCACGCTCTCGGGCATTCCCGTTCTCTACAGCGGGGATGAGGTCGGCCGGCAAAACGACCGCTCCTATCGCGAGGATCCGGCCAAGGCCGCCGACAGCCGCTATCTGCACCGCGGCAGATTTGACTGGGATGCCGTCAAAAGGAGCAAAGACAAAACGACCGTGGAAGGCAGGATCTTTGGCGCGCTGCGTTCTCTTGTCAGGATCCGTTCCAAAAGCAGGGTGTTTGTTAACGAAGCGGACACCTGGCTCGTTCCGCTTCACAGCGAACGGGAAAACAGTGTGCTCGGGATCGGCCGGTACCACAACGGGGAAAAACTGCTCGCGTTCTTTAATTTCAGCGCGATGCCGCAGGCCGTATATACGGAGGAAAAAGAGGACTACATCCGCCTCGCCGCATCCGGCCCTCAGGGAAACGCCGGGGAGCACCATCCCGGCTCGATCGGTTCCTTTCTGTTGCCCGGTTACGGGTTCACATGGTTTACTCACACTTATCCGAAGCAGGACTGAGCGTCCTGCTTTTTCTTTCTGTTTCCCAAGGATTCACGCCAACTGGTTTTTTGAAACGCTTCGTGCTATATTTAAGGAAAACGGCGAGGTACAGAAATGAGAAAAACCTATCTTGACAATATCAGATGGATCACGGTCGTGATCGTTGTGTTCTACCATGTGATCTACATGTACAATGCGGAAGGGGTCCGTGGTGTGGTCGGTAAGATCACAAACCTGAACAAGCAGTACTATGATGTCTTCCAGTACATGGTCTTCCCGTGGATCATGCTCGTCCTGTTCATGGTTTCCGGCGTCTGTTCCAAACTGTATCTCGATGCCCATACAAACAAAGAGTTTATTAAGAGCAGGACGGTAAGACTGGTGGTGCCCTCAACGATCGGTCTCTTTGCCTTCCAGTTTCTTCAGGGGATCGTGAATGCAGGTCTGAGCGGCGCTTCGGGGACGGGAGATATTCCGCTGTTCATACTGATCCCGATCTTCCTTGCGAGCGGGACGGGCGTATTGTGGTACATGCAGCTGCTGTGGCTGCTCTCGCTGTTGCTCGTTCCGATCAGGAAGCTGGACAAAGACAGACTATGGAATCTGTGTGCCAGGGCAGGCCTGCCCGTGCTGATCGCGCTTGTGATCCCGATGTATCTTGCGGCACAGGTGCTCAATACTCCCATTATCGTTGTATACCGTGTCGGCTATTATTTTGCCGCGTTCCTGATCGGCTATTTCGTGCTCTCGCATGATGAGGTGGTCGAAGTCTTAAAGAAATGGTTCCTGCTGTTTCTGGGCCTGACACTTGTTCTTGGTGCGGCATTCTGCTGGGTATACTTCCTCCATGCAGATCCGCCCGCAAACTATGCGGAAAAGCCGGTGAACCGGTCCGTCCTTTTCGTGACGTTCGGGTATGCGGCCTGCATGGCGATCTTTGGCGGAATGGCAAAGTACGCGGATAAGAGCAACGCGTTCACGCAGTGGATGAGCAAACGGAGCCTCGGGCTTTATGTATTTCATTATCTTGGGATCTCCTCGGTGGGACTTTACCTTGCGAAACCCGGCTATGTATCGGCGCCTGTTGCCTACTTGCTGAGTGCGGCCGCGGGGTTCCTCGGCGCTTATGTATTGTTTTTCATCATCTCCCGCATCCCGGGTTACCGCTGGGCGGTCCTTGGCATGAAGGGAAGCAGCACTGCCAAAGAGAAGGTCACAAAGAATGAACCTGATCCGGCAGAAGGAGAGGCAAAATGATCAAAACAGAAGAACCGGTTTCAAAAGAACTGCAGAATAAACTGAACCGTCTGGAAGAGGTCATACGGGAACTGGGATCGCTTGCCGTCGGGTTTTCGGGCGGCGTGGACTCCGCGTTTTTGTTGGCGGCCGCTTCGCAGGTGCTTGGGGACCGTGCGCTCGCAGTGACCAATGCCGATGCGTCGGTACCGGCGCGTGAAGTGGAAGAGGCAGCTGCGTTCTGCAAACAGCGGGGGATCAGGCATATCATCTGCCGCCTGGATCCGCTTGATGATGAAAATTACAGAAAAAACGGACCGGAGAGATGTTATTTCTGTAAGCGCGGCATCTTTACGGAGATCGGCAGGATCGCGCGCGAGAACGGGATCGAATACGTAGCCGAAGGCTCCAATCTGGATGATCTTGGCGATTACCGCCCGGGGCTGAAGGCCGTTTCCGAACTGGGCGTCAAAAGCCCGCTGCGGGAAGCCGGGCTGACCAAATCCGATATCCGGCAGCTCTCAAAGGCCATGGGGCTTCCGACCTGGAGCAAGCCGGCCTATGCCTGTCTTGCCTCCCGCTTTGTCTACGGGGAAGAGATCACGGCAGAAAAGCTCCATATGATAGAGCGTGCCGAACAGTTTTTGATCGGGCACGGATTTTTACAGGAACGCGTGCGCATGCACGGCATGATGGCCCGCATCGAAGT
>JAGCXZ010000052.1 GCA_017961065.1 Lachnospiraceae bacterium | reverse complement strand
GTCGGCGACGGACGTGCCGCCAAACTTCTTCACTACCAGCATAATATTATCTCCTCTGTTTCACTATTGATCATTTTTCATTCTGCACCAAACAGTCTGTCGATCAGCTTATAGCCCTCCGGGATGAAGATCCCGCTTTCTTTGCCCGCTTCCTCGTTGTACAGGTGTCTCTCGTTCTTTGGTGCCGTGGAATCATAGAGCATGTACGGGATCGGGTCCGATGTGTGCGTTCTGCAGCAGATCGGTGTCGGATGATCCGGCATGATGAGCATTCTGAAGTCCGCTCCGGCGTGCTCCATCTGCTCCTTCACGCGTCCGATCACGCGCTGATCCAGGAATTCGATCGACTGCACCTTGCGCTCTGCGCTCCCCTGATGTCCCATCTCATCCGGGGCTTCCACGTGGATATAGGCAAAATCAAACCCGTCGCTTAAGAGTGCTTTCACGGCAGCGTCTGCCTTCCCTTCGTAGTTGGTGTGCAGTCCGCCCGTTGCGCCCTCGACTTTGACAACCTCCATGCCTGCGCCGATCGCAATACCTTTCAGCAGATCAACGGCCGAGATCATCACGCCTCTCTTGTGATTTTTCTCCTCAAACGAGGAAAGCATCGGCTTGGTACCGGCGCCCCAGAACCAGCAGCAGTTCGCGGGATTCTTGCCCTGCTGCCTGCGGGAAACATTGATCGGATGATCCTTTAAGATACCATAACTCCTGATCATCATCTCGCGAAGTCCCGGATCGTCCGGCAGATACTGCCCGATCTTCTGTGTCAGGACATCATGCGGCGGGGTGAGTTCCACCACCTGTCCGCGGTCCCAGATCAGGCAATGCCTGTAGCTGGTCCCCACGTAGAACTGATAGGTCTCATTCTGCAGTTCATCGGCAACCGCCTTGAGCAGAACGGCAGCATCTTCCGTGCTGATCTCATCCGAACTGTGATCGATGATCGTCTTCTCCTCAAAAGGCACATCATCATCCGAGATCGTTACGATATTGCAGCGGATCGCGATATCCGTATCCTTCATCGGCACGCCGATCGATAAGGCTTCCAGCGGCGATCTGCCGGACTAATACTTTTTCGGGTCATATCCCAGAACGGCCAGGTTTGCCGTATCGGAACCCGGCTTCATCCCATCCGGGATCGTCTTGACCAGTCCCACTTCCGATCGCGGCGCCAGTTCGTCCATGACCGGTGTTTTGGCATAGGCCAGACACGTTTTTCCGTCCAGTTCGGCAAGCGGCTCATCCGCCATGCCGTCCCCGAGTACAATGACATATTTCATTTCTTTTGCTCCGTTTCTATATCAGGCTGTGCGCTTTTTAGACGCAGCCGTAATGTCCGTTTACAGCAGGCGGATCCGGTTTAAGGTTCCTTCCGTGCTCTCGTATTTGCTGTGGAAGTCCGCCTCCGTCATGGCAGGCGTCACAAAACCGCATTCATCCGAAAAGCCTTCTGCTTCCACAAAATCCACATCACCGTAGAGCGCACGCACCTTATCCCTGTTTGCATCCGCGCTTCCCCTGACTCTTACAAAGAAGCGTCTGGTCGCTTTATCGACCTTCGTGAGTTCCAGCTTCCTGCTGCTCCAGAATGACATGATGTTGCAGTGCAGGTGTTTGGTCGCATCCACCACATCCGATACCACCGCGCTCGCCGTCGGGAGTTTCCCGGCGCCGCTGCCGTAGAACATCACGTCTCCGAACACGTTGCCTTTGACAAAGATCGCGTTGAAGACATCATTGACCGCAAAGAGCGGATGCGTGGGCGGAACCAGGAACGGCGCGACCATCGCGTAGTAGTTCTCGTCTTCTCTCTTGCTGGAAGCCAACAGCTTTACCGCATAGCCCATCTGTTTGGCATAGGCGATATCTGCTGCCGTGATCTTGCTGATCCCTTCCGTATAGATCTCTTCGTAATCCACATGATCGCCAAAAGCCAGGGATGAGAGGATCGCGATCTTGCGGCAGGCGTCATACCCTTCCACGTCAGCTTCGGGATTGCGCTCCGCATAGCCCAGTTCCTGCGCGGTCTTTAATGCCTCGTCAAATTCACGGCCCTCAGCGGACATCTGGCTTAAGATGTAGTTCGTCGTTCCGTTTAAGATACCGGTGATCTCCAGGATCTCATCGGCTGTCAGCGAGGAATTCAAAGGCCTTATGATCGGAATGCCGCCGCCGACACTGGCTTCAAACAGGAAGTTCAGATCTTTCTGCCTTGCGATCTCAAGCAGCTCCGGTCCGTGCTTTGCGACCAGCTCCTTGTTCGAGGTGCATACGCTCTTTCCCGCAAGCAGGCTCTTCTTGACAAAAGTATAGGCGGGCTCCACGCCGCCCATGACCTCTACCACGATCTTCACCTCGGGATCTTTTAAGATCACATCAAAATCATGCACCAGGATCTCTTCGACCGGATCCCCGGGAAAATCACGCAGATCCAGCACATATTTGATGCGGATGTCATGTCCCGCGTTTTTGTTGATGCTTTCGGAATTGGTGCGGATCACCTCAACCACGCCCGATCCGACCGTTCCGTATCCCAGTACCGCTATATTGACCATATCTTACTCCTTCGCAAGTATTTTTACATGATGTACGCCGTGCTGCTGCTCCATCTCCTCGATCATCTTAGCCACGTCCTTCGTTGTCGGCAGCACCTGTACGCTGATCGACAGCGAAGCCACGGCATTGATCGGGATACTCTGGTGGATCGTCAGGATATTTGCTCCGTACCGGGCAATGATCTTGAGCAGATCCGCGAGCAGGCCGGGCTTGTCGTCCATGGAAAACGTAAGGGTGATCGTCTTCCCCTGTGTATTGTCATGAAACAGGAAGATATCATCCTTATACTTATAGAAGGAACTGCGGCTGATCCCGACGCGGTCCGTTGCCTCCTGTACGGTGATGGCCTGCTCACTCTCCAGGAGTGATTTTGCCTCAACGACCTTGAGCAGGACTTCCGGCAGAGCCTTCTGTTTTACGATGTAATAGTGATTGTTTTCCGCCATAAACTACGCCCCGTTTGTTCGTCTCATGAAAACATCTGTCTTTACACGAAAGATATTCTATCACAAGACGCAAACGGGGCGCAAGATGAAATTTCAGAAGATATGAAATTGTATTCTGTTCGCTAGCGGATCATTTCACCATCAGATAGATCTTGCTGCCGTCCGCCTGGTCGATCTTAAACAGATTGCCGTGCGTGGAAGCCAGGTATGCTGAATTTCCCTGTACGATCCCGTTGCCGACCACATTCAGTTCGGTGTCGATCAGATCGTACGTTCTGCCATCGCTACTAACAAGCGCATATCCGCTTTCGTTGAATCCGGATGCATCCATATACATGGCGATCTCGTTTCCGTCGCTGTCGGCGTAGCCCCAGCGGGATCTGTCGGGCGTGGATACCAGATACAGGTCCGTAACGTTATCCTTCTTGCAGTAGCCGTATTTTTCCTCCGAATAGAAGGCCGGCGTATCCTGACTGTTCTCGACGGCGATAATGTATTCTTCCTCCGAGACCTCCCGGCCGGTATTGACATTGAAGTAAAAGAGCGGATCTCCGGTCGTATCGTTAAAGACCCTCTTACATCCGTTGTAGTTCGAGTCATCCATGTCCGGGAACTGTCCGCCGAAGAGCTTGCCGCTCTTGACCTCTTTTTCTAAGATCAGACGATGATCATAGTCATAGACGCTGAGCGTCGATGTCTTGTTCTTGATACCCATAGACATGATGTAGCAGTCCTCCGTAACGGTAAACGAGTGGCCCTTGTGGCCGTTTGACATTCTGCAGTCAAGCTCCGTTCCGTATAAATAGTTGCCGGAAAGATCGAAGAACTCGTAATTCCATACATTGGACGGGCTTTCATATTCCTTCACGCACAGATCGTCATTGATCACAAAGCTCCAGGTCCCGCCGTTTAAGAAGCTGACATCAAGGAATTCAATGGAGACGGGATCACCCTCCGTTGCGCCGCAGATCCGGCAGGTCTTGGGTGTATCCGGCGTTGCGGGAGCCCAGTCATGTTCCAGAGGTTCTCCCTCTGTTGCGCCGCATCTCTTACAGGTTTTAGGCTTTTCGCAGGTCGCCTCTTCCCACTCATGTCCGAGCGGCTCGCCGCTCTCCTTGCCACACCTCTTACAGGTCTTGGGCTTTTCACAGGTCGCTTCCGCCCACTCATGTCCGAGCGGCTCACCCTCTGTCTCGCCGCAGAGCTTACAGGTCTTTGGCTCTTTACAGGTGGCTTTTGCCCACTTGTGCTCACAGCCGCATCCCGTGATCATGGACGCTGCAAGCGCTGACAAAAGAATGATCGCTAATACTTTTTTCTTCATAAGTATCCCTCCGGATTGATTTTCCTATCCTTTACGCTGAGATCCACTTCAGGTAGCCGTTGATGAACGGATCGAGATATCCGTCCAGCACCTGATCAACCTGCGCGACTTCCACATTCGTGCGGTGGTCCTTGACCATCGTGTAAGGCTGCAATACGTAGGAGCGGATCTGATTGCCCCAGCCGATCTCCTTGACATCGCCTCTGATGTCGGAAAGCTTCTCGGCATTTTCCTCCTGCTTGAGCAGATACAGCTTGGCTTTCAGCATCTGCATGGCTTTGTCCTTATTCTGGAACTGCGAGCGTTCGTTCTGACACTGTACCACGATCCCCGTCGGGAGGTGCGTGATCCGGATCGCGGAAGACGTCTTGTTGATATGCTGTCCGCCGGCGCCGGAACTGCGGTACGTGTCGATCCTGAGATCATCGTCGTTGATCTCCACATCCAGATCCTCTTCGATATCCGGCATGACATCAAGGGACACGAAAGAAGTCTGGCGCTTGCCCTGCGCGTTAAACGGCGAGATGCGCACCAGTCTGTGCACGCCCTTTTCCGATTTCAGATACCCGTAGGCATTCAAGCCGTTGACCTGGAACGTTACGGACTTGATCCCGGCCTCGTCCCCGTCCAGCAGGTCGAGCACTTCCACGGAAAAGCCCTTTTCTCCGCATATCTGGAATACATCCTGTAAAGCATACCGGCCCAGTCACAGCTTTCCGTACCGCCGGCTCCCGCATTCAGGCGCAGGATCGCGTTGTTCTTGTCATATTCCCCGCTAAGGAGCGTATTGATCCTCAAGTCCTCAAGCGTTGTCTTGAAATCCTCGTATTCGCTCTGGATATCCGGGATCAGCGCGGGATCGTTCTCCTCATACGCCATCTCGATCAGCTCGAACAGATCCGCGTTCTGCTGTTCCAGCCCTTCCACCGTCTCGATCACGTCTTTGTAACTCTTGAGTTCGATCGTCATCTTCTGGGCGCGTTCCGCGTCATCCCAGAAATCCGGTGCCTCCATTTCGCGCTCGAGTTCTTCCACACGCTGTTTCTTCTGATCCAACGACAAAGAAGCCTTTACTTCACGTAACGGCTCCTCGTATGCCTGTAATTCCTGTTTGATCTGATCTAATTCTACCATATGATTTGAGTGATTTTGCTGCTTCGTTGCTTACGACGCGATTCTTAAGACCCGGGTCAGACTACGCGTCACGCTTACGCATACAGCACTGCTTGTACTTCTTGCCTGAACCGCACGGGCAGGGATCGTTGGGATAGATCTTGGCAACTTCTCTCTTCTGCGGCTTCTTCTGGGCGGAGTCGTCCTTGTTGGTGCCTGTGATCTTGGCAACTTCTTCTCTCTCCACCTTCTGCTCAACACGGATATGCATGAGCACGCGGACGGTTTCTTCGCTGATGGAATCCGTCATCGCGTTGAACATCTCGTAACCCATCATCTTGTATTCCACGAGCGGATCTCTCTGACCGTATGCCTGCAGGCCGATTCCCTGGCGCAACTGGTCCATGTCATCGATATGATCCATCCACTTGCGGTCAATGACTTTGAGTAAGATCACACGCTCCAGTTCACGGATCTGTTCCGGTGTCGGGAATTCGGTCTCTTTGGCCTCATAGAGCTTCACGACCTCTTCCTTGAGCATGTGCTTTAATTCTTTCTTCTTCAGATCCTTCACCCGTTCAGGTGTCAGTTCCTGTACGGGAACCGTTGCCAGCAGGTGCTGGTTCAGCTCGGCCAGATCCCAGTCCTCAGGAACAGAATCTTCACCGACACACATATCTACGGTATTTTCCACAAAATCGGTAGCCATACGGAAGATCACATCGCGCATGCTCTCTCCGTCCAGCACTCTTCTGCGTTCCGCGTAGATGATCTCTCTCTGCTCGTTCATGACCTGGTCATACTCCAGCAGATTCTTACGGATACCGAAGTTGTTGTTCTCGATCTTCATCTGCGCCTTCTCGATCGCAGAGGAAAGCATCTTATGCTCGATCTGTTCACCATCCGGCACGCCCAGCGCGTTAAAGATGCTCATCAGACGGTCCGAACCGAACAGTCTCATCAGATCGTCTTCCAGCGAGATGAAGAAGCGGGATTCACCGGGATCTCCCTGACGGCCGGAACGGCCGCGCAGCTGGTTGTCGATACGCCTGGATTCATGGCGTTCCGTACCGATGATCTTCAGACCGCCTGCGGCTCTCGACTCATCGTCGAGCTTGATATCCGTACCACGGCCGGCCATGTTCGTTGCGATCGTAACCGCACCGTGCACACCGGCATCCGCCACGATCTCTGCCTCGAGTTCATGGAACTTCGCGTTCAGCACCTTATGCTGGATGCCGCGCTTACGCAGCAGTGCGCTCAGTTCTTCCGATGCCTCGATCGTGATCGTGCCGACCAGGATCGGCTGTCCCGTTGCATGCGCCGCCTCGATCTCATCGCAGATCGCGCGCAGTTTCTCTCTTCTGGTCTTGTAAACGGCATCCTGCAGATCC
>JAGCXZ010000051.1 GCA_017961065.1 Lachnospiraceae bacterium | reverse complement strand
CCGTTCAACTTGTTGTAGCGCTCTTCCAGAACCTCGAGCGTCGGTCCGAACTTGTTGATGCCGCTGACCTGCACAAGGCGCATGCCGCACTCATAAAACGAGTCCGCGATCGCTTCCGGGGACAGATACATATCAAACACGGCGGTAACACCGCTCGTTAAGTATTCAAGGATCGCGAGTTTGGAAAGCAGGGCAACATCTTCATTGCTCATCTTTGCCTCCAGCGGGAAGATCTTGGTCTCGAGCCACTCCTGAAGCGGCAGGCCGTCCGCATAGGTACGCATCAGCGTCATGCCGGAATGTGTATGCGCGTTCTTAAAGCCCGGCATCAGCAGATTGTTCTTACAATCGATCTCCCTGTCCCAGGAAATGCCGCGCTCTTCTTTTCCGTCACCGATATAGGTGATCTTTCCGTTCTCAACATGCAATTCCCCGCACTTGAGATCGAAATCTTCCATGGTCAGGATCCTTGCGTTATAAAACCGAATATTCATCATGTCCTCCTGTGTGATAGTTGTTATTCCTGCAGGTTCTCCGGTCCGAAGCTCGTCGGCAGGAGTTCCTCAAGCGTATAGCATTCATAGTCATCCACGGATCTGGCGATCAGAACCTTGAACGTTTCGGGATCACAGAATTCCCGCATCACCTGTCTGCAGATCCCGCAGGGATAAGCAAGACCGCTCACATGGTGCTTGGGATCCGTATCCGGACCGCCCGCGATCGCGATCATCTCAAAGGTATGAAACCCTTCGCTGACCGCCTTGAAAAAGGCTGTCCGTTCCGCGCAGTTTGACGCGCCGTAGGACGCGTTCTCGATGTTGCTTCCCTCTATGATCGTGTGATCACTTGTCAGAAGTGCGGCTCCCACCAGAAAGTGCGAATACGGTGCATAAGAATGACTTCTGGCATGCAGCGCTGCTCTGATCAAAGCTTCTTCCATCCTGTCTCCTTACTGTCCCGGAAAGACTTCATACAAAACCGTTGTGTTGACCAGAAGCAGATCATCCGTCGTCCCGTCGTTTGTCTGCGCATACGGTTCGATCGAGGCATTGATCAGCCTGGTATAGATTGCGTCATAATCTTCTTTCGTAAAATTACGGAACTGGGAATTCTCCATAGCCAGTCCGATGCCGTTGTTGGATGCGTTCATCGTCGTGGTCACGCCGCCTTTGAAGCGGTCATTCATGTAATCGGATACCCCGTTGTATACGCTGTGCGACAGATTCTTCAGTGCGGAAGTGATCACAGTCGGGGACTCCTCGGACTGGTCGACGTCCACGCCGATGACTTTCCCGCCGCAGGCTTCTGCCGCATCCATAACGGAACGTCCCATGGCACCGCCGCAGGCAAAGATCACTTCGGTTCCCATGCTGTAAGCATCGGATGCATAACTTAAAACATCGGCGCTTTCAAAATACGTTCCCGCGTAGGTGTAGCGGATCTCCACCTGTCTGCCCATCTCGATCGCCGCATAATCCGCGCCCTGCACAAAACCGTAGCCGAAGCGGATCACGGAATCTTCTGCCTCACCGCCGATGAATCCGAGATGCGTGTAACCGTCCCTGACTGCCGCGTATCCGGCCAGAAATCCGGCCTGTTCTTCGGCAAAGACGATCTGCATGACATTTTTTTTGATCGTATAATCCGTCAGATCGGCGTTATGCACAACGCCGTCCAGCAGGATAAACCTGATCTTGGAGTACTCTTTCTGTGCGACGTACACGGCTTCCTCAGGCAGATAGCCGGGGCAAACGATCAGTGTCGCGCCGTCGCTGACCGCCTGATCGATGGCCTCCAGATAGGAATCCCGCATGGCTTCCTTTGGCTGATAATATGCATACGGGATCGGTACTTCCTGCTCATCGCAGTATTCCTTGATACCTTCCCACGCGCCCTGGTTGTATGATCCGTCTTCTACCGTTCCGACATCCGTGATCAGTGCGACGGAACCCTTTTTTTCCGAACAACCGCAAAGCAGGATCAGCATCAGCAAGGCGGCAGTTAATAAGAATTTCTTTTTCATTTGTTCCTCTATGCGGTTGCGAACCGGATGATCGATTCGGAAACCAGTTTTTTAAATTTCGGCGCGGCAGCATTGGCCGCTTCCTGCACTTCCTCGTGTGTCAGCGGGTTCTCGGAAAGACCCGCAGCCAGATTGCACACGCAGGAGATCGCGCAGATCCGCATTCCCATATGGTTTGCGGCGATCGCTTCACAGACGGTACTCATGCCGACCGCATCGATGCCGAGTTTGGAAAGCATTTTGATCTCGGCAGGCGATTCAAAGGAAGGACCTGTCAGCTGCGCATATACGCCTTCTTTCAGATCGATGCCGTTATCCGCTGCCACGCGGCGGATGATCTGCTGCAGTTTCGGATCATATACGGCACTCATATCCGGGAATCTTGTCCCGAGTTCGTCAATGTTCTGTCCGATCAGCGGATTGGGCGCGAATGTTGCCACATGATCCGTCAGCATCATGAAATCACCGGCCGAGAAATCAAGATTGATCCCGCCGGACGCATTGGTCAGAAACAGGATCTTGGCACCCATCAGTTTCATCAGACGGACAGGCAGGACCACATCGGTGATCGGATATCCTTCGTAAAAATGAACCCTGCCCTGCATGCATACAACAGGTACTTCTCCGACATATCCGAAGATGAACTGTCCCTTGTGTCCGGGAACCGTGGATACGGGGAAGCCGTCTATATCGTGATAGGACAGCGTGGATACCACGCGGATATCGTCCGCATAGTCTCCGAGTCCGGAACCTAAGATCAAAGCAACCTCGGGTTCAAACGGTATCCTGTCCCGGATACTGTCATAGCATCTTAACATTTTTTCGTAAACAGCGTTCATGATCGTCCTCCTTTATCTTGTCAGTTCTTCATATAGTGTTTCCAAAAGGGATCGAACCGTATGGTAATCAAATTGCTCGTAGCGGTTCCTGATCTCTTTCAGTTTCTCATTATGTTCCGCGCCGAAATTGACCGCCGTCAGTTCCATGATCTTGTCCTCACAGTATTTGAGATTGACATTGGCAAGATTCTGGATCAGATCCTTGATGACGCTTGGCGCAAGGCGTTCCAGTTCGCCCTCTTCCAGACCCTGCGAAACGCCCTGTTCTTCCAGGCAGCCCTGTTCGCTCAGGTATGTTCTGACTCTATCAAGCAGCTGCGCAAAAAGGTCCATCGTGCGGGCGCTCTCCCGGTCGATATAATCCCGGTCGCCTTCCTTGCCGGCCATTTCCAGTGCTTTGAACATCGCGGAGATATTGGCCGCTCCCACACTGGCGCTGCTGCTCTTGAGCGCATGTACGTTCGTAACGTATTCTCCCAGATCATCACCGAGCAGCTGCGGTACCAGATCGATCTTCTGCAGGCCTTCCCGGTAATATGTATTGAGAATGGAATGATATACGTCTGCGGAGCCGCCGACCAGTTCGATGCCCGCTTTCGTATCCAGAAGCAGCGGATCCTGCGTGGTTTCCTGCGGTTGCTCCTGCGCGGCCGGTTTCGTGCTCTCAACGGTTGTAACAACCATACGCTCCTTGGGCAGATACTCGCGTAAGATACGCTCCAGATAGTATTCTTTGATCGGCTTGGCCACATAGTCCTGGAAGCCGTCGGCGATCAGACGCTCACGCACATCCCCGCCGAATTCCGCCGTAATGCAGATCGCGGGAATGCCGCTGTTGATCCCGCCTTCCTTCCGAAGCCGCTGCACGGTCTCGGAACCGCTCATATCCGGCATCAGCTGGTCAAGCAGAAGCAGGTCGTATTTTTCTTCCGACAGGATGTTCAAACACCCGTCCCCGCCGGTTGCCATATCCGCCTCGATCCCGAAATCCCGCAACATGCTGAGCACGACTTTGAGATTGACGATATTGTCATCCACAACCAGCACCTTCGCATCCGGATAGGAAATATGCTGCTTGTCGTCGGACCTTGTATAGTCATCCTGGTTCCAGCAGTTGTTCAGCGCGTCGGCAACATTTAAGCAGAAAACAGGTCTGCGCAGAATCCTGCATTCGCCGAAGTCTTCGTAGACATGCTGGTAATCCGTGATCACATAGGTATATTTTGCGCATCCCGCATTGTCGATCGTAGGCTTGAGTACGCTGTACTCGCCGTCCGGGATGAAGATATGCGTGTACTTCCTCTCCTCCATGCAGAGACGGAAGGAATTCGGACTTGTCGCATAATACGGGCTGATCTTGAAATTATCCATTAGCTGCATCCAGTAGTTGTCATGCTCCTTCGGATCCAGATAGATCAACACGCATTTTTCGTTCGGGTTGTCGATCGAAGCGATCGTTTCCTCACTGAGGATATAGTTGGTGAACGCGAAACTGATCGCCATGCCCACGCCGGCAATGCTCTCGATCTTTAAGGAGCCGTCCATCAGATTCAGCATCTCACGGCAGATGAAGAGTTCCAGACCCATTCCCTTGAAATCGCTTCTCTGTCTCGAATCATATTCGTTATAGGCACCGAACACAGCCTTCAGTTCGGTCTCCGTCAGTCCTCTTCCGCTCTCGGAGATCTTGCCCTCGATCGTTACCGTATGATCAGGCTCCTGTCTCCTGGCGTGGATCTCCAGCGTGATCCGTCCGTGCGTCAGCTGATGCACGGACGAGAAGAACAGATACCGGAAGATCTGCTTGATCCTGATATCGTCGCCGTACAGATACTGCGGAATGGAATGATCCACATAGACCTGGAATTCCGTTTCCTCAGGCGCATATTCCATAACGACGGTATGAATGACCTCATCGATCAGGGCTCTGAAATCATACCGTGTCTGGAGCAGCTCCATCTTTTTGGAATTCAGTTTGGAATAGACCAGAACGTTATTGATGATCGAAAGAAGTTCCGAAGAAGCCGTCTTGATCGTTTCGGCCTGCTCCCTTGCCTCCTCCGACAGGTCTTCCTTGAGGATCATTTCGATCATTCCCATGATCGCGTTCATCGGTGTACGGATCTCATGCGTCATATTGGCAAGGAATCTGCTCTTTCCGAGTCCCGCCGTGGAGAGCGAGCGGTTGGAAAGCGCGAGTTTCTCGTGCGTCTTCTTATAGATGATCGTCTGGTAAAAGATGATGAAGATCGGCATAACGGACGCAAGTACAAAACAGGCCGCAATGCCCTCTCCCGCATTGTTGAAGGATCTGTATACGGTCAGATCGTCCCTGTAGCGGTAGGTAAACCCGATCAGATACCCGTACCAGAGGATCTCGGTGATCACCATCGTGAACAGCACCTTGCCTCTGGTCAGGAAGAATGTCAGGATGATGCCCATCGCAAAATAAAGCGGCGCACCGTTATAGATATCCCCTGTCAGGAAGTAGAACATCGGGTAGCAGATGAAATTAAAGAGCACGCAATACATGATCGTATAGAGCTTGTATTCATGCTTCAGATACACGAGCGTTCCTGCGGTGATCAGAAAAGCAAGCAAAATGAGCGCAAGGAATCCGACGATCGGATCAAGCCCCGCAAACAGGAAAACGACTGCCATGATCGCGGTTGCGAGAACGGCATAGATCTCCGTGAGATGGAAATTCTTCATCTCAATGGAGACGTTCTCGTCGTTGAAATATGCGATTTTCCGTTTGATCATTTCCACAAACAACTTCATAACGGATCCTATCTGTTCTTCACAACGATCAGCTCGCGCGGCAGGAACGTTTTCAGTGCACGCTCGATCCTGTCCACTTCGATCGGTTTGGCGATATAATCATCAAAACCGGCATCCAGAAACATTTCCTTGGCGCCGTTTACCACATTGGCCGTCAGCGCAACAACCGGCATTGTCTTCATATGCGGATCTTCCATTTCCCTGATCTTTAGGAATGTGTCGATCCCGTTCATCTCAGGCATCATGTAATCCAAAAATACCATGTCGACATGATTGTTCATCAGGACCGTCAGACACTCCATGCCGGAGAGCGCCGTCAGGACCTTCGCCTCATACTTCTTCAGCAGGCCGCTCGCAACCGTAAGGTTGGTCAGATTGTCATCCACAACGAGGATGGTCGCATCAGGACACGAAAAACCGCCTTTTCTGATGATCTCACGAACATAGTTGTTGCTCTCGTTACGCAACACCGCCTTCACGTTGATCGCATGCGCGGGTCTGGTGATGATACTGCCGTACTTGTTCATCAGAACCGTCTGCGTGATCTCGGTGATCAGCACGAGCTTTTCCGAGCGGATCATCGTATCCAGAAAACGGATGTGCTCCATGTACCTGTCATACGACAAAAACAGATGTGTATACTGCCTTGAGAGGATCTTCTCTTTGAAATCCGTGCCATCCTGCGGTACGGACCAGGCAACATGAAGGCTGTCCATGATATGCGTCAGGTAATCCTGCGCTTCATCCCCCGTCTCGTAAATGAGCACTTTAACATTATCAAACGAAGAGGGATCCAGAAGCAGATGATCCGTTTCCGCCTTCTGCGGCAGGGAAAAATAAAACGTGGAACCGGAATGGTATACGCTTTTGACATGGATCTCTCCGCCGAGCTTATCCAAAATCTCCGTGCAGATCGAAAGACCGAGACCGGTACCTTCCACACTGCGGTGATCGGCATCGCCTTCCTGTACGCGTTCGTAAACGGAAAACAGTTTCGGGATGTTTTCTTCTTTGATCCCGATACCCGTATCTTCCACTTCGGCCTGCAGGATGATCTCTCCGTCTGCGATCGGTTTGCTGCTGATCCGTAGCGTGATCTTACCCTCTTTGGTGTATTTTACGGCATTGTTCAGGATGTTGATAAAAATCTGACGCAGTTTGGACGGGTCACCGTACATGTAGCGCGGGATGTCCTCCGCCAGATCCACATAGAGACTGACGCCCGTATCCATCAGACGAACGGCGATCATATTGATGATCTCAAGCAGCAGGTCGCCGAAATCGTATCGTGTTGTATTGACGCTGATCTCTTCGGTATCGGATCTTGAAATGTCCATCAGTTCGTTCGTGATGGAAAGAAGGGCATTGCAGGAATTCAGGATATTATAGACGCTGTCCCTGACGCGGTCGTTCACGTTCTGGTCCAGAAGCATGTTGACGGTACCGACGATCGCATTCATCGGTGTGCGGATCTCGTGAGACATATTGATCAGGAAAATGTCTTTGGCGATATAGTCCTTCATGATCTTATCATGCATCTTATCCGCCTTGGCGCGCTCCGCTTCCTGGATCCGGATCCTGTAGCGTACGGCCAGTCCGCCGAAGATACCCGAGATAACGATCGCAATAAAAATGCCGCTGTAATCCCAGATGCTCTCCTGCCCGTTTAAGAGCGGATTGAACTGGATACTGCTGGCGTAGATGATCAGGCCGATATAAAAGACCGTCTGCACACTGATCAGGATCACGCCCCACTTATCCGGCAGAAGGAGCGCGGAATAAAGCAGTCCGAAAATAAAATAAACGGGGATCATACAGACCAGTCTGCCGTAACTTAAGTAGACCAGCGACAGGAAGATATAATTGAACGCCGCCGACATGATCAGAACGGGGATCTTGGTATTATCCACACGATTTGCTTCAACAAAAGTCAGCATTGCCAGAATGGTAATGCCGATAGACGTGAAGAATGCAATTTGGCCCGGAATATAAAAATAAACCAGGGCTGTTGAAAAGATCATGCCGATAATGAAGATCACATGAATGCTGTTAAAGACTCTTCGGTCATTGCTCACATGTTCTCCGAAATACCGGTCATAGAGTCGCGCAAAAAACATATATTCCCCTTCAAAACGGATCAAAACGCGATCCGTTCGATCTCGCGTTCAATGCTTAAGAATACATCCACCAGGTCAGGATCGAAATGCGTTCCGCCCCATAAACGGATCCGGTTCACGGCTTCCGTATGCGTCAGCGGCTGGGAGCCGTCATTCTGGTTGCGGAAATCATCATAACTGTTCACAATGGCAAGGATCCTTGCTTCGATCGGGATATCCGTCGTCATCAGATTGTCGGGATATCCTTTGCCGTCCCAGCGTTCATGGTGGGATCTGCACATGTTATAGGCATATTGCAGGAAGTTGTTGTGTGAAACAACGTTCATGACCTTTTTCACCGCTTCCGCGCCAAGTACGGTATGCGCATGGTTGAATTCCTTCTCCGCAAGGGAAAGGTCACCCATGTCCGCAAGGCATCTGTCGGTCATGCAGATCTTGCCGATATCATGCATCTTGGATGCGAACAGAAGGATCTCGGCATCTTCCTTCTTCAGGTCAAACTGACCCTGCCGGATCACCGCTTCGAGATAGATCCCCATGTACTTCTCAACACGCATGGAGTGCTCTGCGATCAGGTGGGACCGGTTGGCCATCAGCGATACGAACATCTCAACGATCGCATATTCCAGTTCCACGATATTATGGATCTTGTTGGAAAGCGCTTCCTTGAGCTTGTCATTGACTTTGGTCAGACGTCTCTCGGTCTCGAGCAGACGGATATGAACCCCGAGGCGCTTCCGTAAAAGCGTCGTGGAGTAAGGTTTTTTAATGTAATCGACCGCACCAAGATAATACCCTTCCACCTCCGTGGTAGGGTCGTCCTGTGCGGTCAGGAAAATAACCGGTATATTCGACAGCTGCGGATTGTTCTTGATCTCTGAAATGACATAGAATCCGTTCACTTCCGGCATTTCCACATCCAGAAGGATCAGATCGGGGGGCTCGGGCATCTCATGCAGAAATTCCAGAGCCGTCTGGCCGGAAGAAACGGGCAGGATCTCATACTCCTCCTCCAGTGCCTTCTTGGCCATGATAAGATTGGTCATATTGTCGTCAACGATCATTACTTTATACATGGTTCTATTGTATTATAGATCGCCTTGAAAATCAACATTCCTGTGGGTTATTCCCAGTTTGCGGATGAATTTTCCAGTTTCTTGTCGCGAAGCATCAGATCGGACACGGTGAGTGCAGGATCTTTGCCCTCAAACAGCACTTTATTGACCTCGGAAATGATCGGTACGTCAACCTGATATTTCTGCGCGAGCGCATAGGCCGCCTTGGCAGAATACACGCCTTCCACAACCATTTTTACTTCGGTCATCGCCTCTTCCATCGAAGCGCCTTTTCCGATCAGGATCCCGGCTCTGCGGTTCCTCGAGTGCATACTCTCACAGGTGACGATCAGATCACCGATCCCCGTCAGCCCGCAGAATGTCTCGAGTTTGCCTCCCATTGCCATTCCCAGTCTTGCGATCTCTCCGATACCTCTTGTAATGAGTGCCGCCTTGGTGTTATCACCATAGCCCAGTCCGTCGGCTATCCCCGCTGCAAGAGCCACCACGTTTTTTAGTGCACCTCCGAGTTCGATTCCCAGAACATCTGGGCTTGTATAGATCCGGAACGCTTCGTTCATGAAAAGGTTCTGGATGTATTCCGCGGTCTGCTTCTCTTTTGCGCCGACCACGCAGGTGGTCGGGATACCGCGGCCGACTTCTTCGGCATGTGACGGACCGGAAAGCACAGCCAAAGTTGCATTCGGTATTTCTTCATGGATGATCTGTGTCAGTGTATATAAAGTATTCTCTTCAATGCCCTTTGCCACATTCACGATGATCTGCTTATCCTTCACCATGGATGCGATCAGATGCGCGGTGGAGCGCACGTAAGGAGAAGGAACCGCCATGATCAGAACATCGCTTCCGACAACGGTCTTTTTGAGATCGGTCGTAAAGACGATCCCGTCCGGCAGTTTGACGCCGGGCAGTTTCTCCTTATGTTCCCTTTCCGTATTCAGCATTTCCACTTCTTCTTCGAGGATGGACCAGACAACCGCGTCATGCCCGTTTTTGTTGAGCACGACGGATAATGCCGTCCCCCAGCTTCCGGCTCCCAGAACGCCGATCTTTGCCATGTTATGATTCCTCCGATGATTCTATGTCTTTTTCCTTTTCGGCAGCATCCACATCGATCTCCGGCTTGCCGAAAATATAGGTCTTACGTTCGTTGTGATGGATGAGTCTTTTGATGTTTTCCCTGTGTCTGATCGTGGCCAGCACGAACAGAAAAGCAAATACCAGATAAAACTCATTCATATATGCCCTGTGCATTTCCGGCGGAAATCCGAAAAACCCGTTTTCGCCGAAGATCACGATCTCGATCGCGAGTCCGACATAGATCAGGATCGAACCGAGCGATACGTAATTCGTCAGGAAAAACGTGGTGAAAAAGGTAACCACGCCAAGCAGCACGAAGATCGGTCCCATCGAGATCACAAATCCGGCTGTGGCTGCGATCCCTTTCCCGCCGCGAAAACGCATATAGACGGGGTAGTTATGGCCGAGGATCGTACCGGCTGCCGCATAGAGCTGGAGCAACCTGATATAATCCGTGCAGTCACTGTAAATTGCGGGTTTACCAAACAGGATATAGCAGATCTCAACGGCCAGGATGCATTTGAGCGCATCCCCGATAAAGACGATGATCCCGTATTTTGCTCCCATCGTACGCAGAACGTTTGTCGTTCCCGCGTTTTTGCTTCCGTATTGGCGGATATCAATGCCTTTGATCCTGCCAACGATGAATCCGGTCTGGATCAAACCGCAGGCATATCCGATCAGCAGACAGATGATCCGTTCCATCACTGTTCTCCTCTCTCCCGGATGATGAAACGCAACGGCGTCCCAAAAAAGCCGAAGGCCTCCCGGATCTGGTTTTCAATATATCTGGTATAACTGAAATGCATCAGTTCCCTGTCGTTTACAAAGATCACGAATGTCGGCGGTTTCACGCTGACCTGCGTGATATAGAACAGTTTCAGCCTCCTGCCCTTGTCGCTCGGCGGCTGCTGCATGGAAACGGCCTCAGCCATGATCTCGTTGAGCACGCCGGTCTGGATCCTGAGCGCGTGATTTTCAATGACCTTGTCGATCAGATCATACAGTTTGTTGACACGCTGTCCGCTCTTTGCAGAGATAAAGATCAGTTCGGCATACGGCATGAACGACAGCGTATTTCTGATCTTGTTCTCATACTTGTAGATCGTCTTGTCGTCCTTTTCGACCGCGTCCCATTTGTTTACCGCGATGATCACACCTTTTCCGCTCTCATGCGCGATCCCTGCGATCTTGGCATCCTGCTCCGTTACGCCTTCGACGGCGTCGATCATCAGCACAACGATATCCGCGCGTTCGATCGCGCCGACCGTGCGTACGACCATGAATTTCTCAAGTTCTTCCTTGACGTTCTTCTTCCGGCGAAGGCCGGCCGTATCGATGAAGATATAGTCTCTGCCCTCATGTGTGACCGGCGTATCGATCGCGTCTCGCGTGGTACCTGCAATCTCGGATACGATCACGCGGTTCTCACCGATCAGCTTGTTGAGCAGGGAGGATTTCCCGACATTGGGCTTGCCGACGATCGCGATCTTGGGCGTTTCATCCTCTTCCTCTTCCTCCGCACCGGCCGGGAATTCGGCGATCACCTTATCAAGCATATCGCCGATACCGAGTTTGTTGGATGCGGAGATCGCGTATGGTTCACCAATCCCCAGGTTGTAGAACTCATAGACATCATTCTGAAATTTCTCAAAGCTGTCCACCTTGTTCACGACCAGAATGACAGGTTTCCTGGAGCGGCGCAGCATATCCGCCACTTTGGAGTCCGCGTCCTGCAGACCCTGCTTTACATCCACTATAAAAATGATCACATCTGCGGTGTCGATCGCGATCTGCGCCTGTTCCCGCATCTGTGATAATATAAT
>JAGCXZ010000050.1 GCA_017961065.1 Lachnospiraceae bacterium | reverse complement strand
GCGCCGCTCGGGCTGCCACGATCGAAGATCGTGCCAATCCTCGATAGCTCAATGGTAGAGCATTCGGCTGTTAACCGAAGGGTTGCTGGTTCCAGCCCAGCTCGGGGAGCTTCCTAATTTATGGCTCCGTGGTCAAGCGGTTAAGACATCGCCCTTTCACGGCGGTAACACGGGTTCGATTCCCGTCGGAGTCACTATTTGTCGTAATCGCGAAGCGATTATGACACGGCGACGTTCGCGAGCATAGCGAGCGAATGTTGGTTCTGTAACTGCTTCGCAGTTACCGGGCACCATTCCCGCAGAGCGGGAACGGCACATATGGTGCTGTAGCCAAGTGGTAAGGCGTGGGACTGCAACTCCCTGATCATCGGTTCAAATCCGTTCAGCACCTCGTACAGAGACTGTCGCATTATTAGCGACAGTTTTTTTTATGTCCTGTCCGGTTCGTTGCCAATGCCGTACAGGTATGATAAAATAACGACGCCATAAGAAAGAAACGATTGGGGGTAGCAATATGCAGATCCGTAAAATAACAGGAGACGAAAGATTTGAGGCAAGACTGATCTCTGCTGTTGCTTTTCATGAAAGTATAGAAGATATCGAAAAGGCAAAAAAAGAGACTGAAGAGCAGACAGACGAAGACTGGGGCGCATTTTCCGATGACGGTAAACTGATGGCCAGGATCATAAACAACCATTTTACCACGTTCTTTGACGGAAATCTGATCTCAAACGGCGGGATCGGTGCTGTTTCCACCTTGCCGGAATACCGGGCGACCGGTGCCGTTAAGGCGATCTTTCGCGAGCTTCTTCCGCAGGTGTACAGGGACGGCGAAGTGATTTCAACATTATATCCGTTCAATCACGCTTTTTACAGGAAGGTCGGGTATGAGACCATCAGCTGGCAGAACGAGTATACATTTGCACCGGGTGTGCTGCAGAATTACCGTTTTGGCGGAGAGGCGGTTCTGTGGAAGCCGGGCGATTCTGTGAAAGAATATACAGATCTGTATAACCGTTTTGCTTCCTCCTACAATCTTGCCGCACAGCGCACAGAGGAGAGCATGTATAAAGCCCATGTTAAGGGTGAATACTATAAAGACAGGAAGTTCTGTTATCTGTTAAAAGAGGACAAAGAAGCGGTTGCTTACGTGATCTTCAAGGATCAGAAAACGGATTCGGAGGCGGAACTCTTTATACAGGATCTTGCCTGGATCGGCAGAAAAGGATTCCTTGCCATATTGGGATTTTTGGCAAGATTCTCAGCAGATTACGGAACGATCAAACTGTTCCTTCCCTCGGATCTTGACCTGTTTTCCGTGATCCAAAGCCCGAGAGCCTATGATATCCAAAAAACAGGGATACAGGCGTATATGGCCCGCGTGATCAATGCCAGGGAGCTTCTTTCATTGATGAAGAAACCGGATGAAGAAGCCTTTGTGATAAAAGTAACCGACGATATCATTCAGGAGAACAATAAGACCTGGAAAGTAGCCGGAAAAGAAGTGACACTAACGGATGCATCGCCTGATCTGATCGTATCGGAAAAGGCACTTGCACAGCTGGCTCTCGGGAGTGTCAGCCTGACGGAAGCTATGTACCGTGAAGACGTGGAGGTCTGTGCAAATACCGAACTTTTGAAGCGCATATTTGTCAGAAAACCGATATTGATCGAAGAACACTTCTGACACGCATTTTTACACGCCGGAATGTCACCTTGTAAAATCAGTTACATAACTGTTATGTGGGTCAGTTATGTAATCAAAAGTGCCCAATTTTGGCTTAAAATCAAGGAATTTAGCCAAATATTCCTTGACAATCCGATGGAAAGCGATTATAAATGGTTTTAGGCGTTAATAATGCGTCGAAAACAAACTCGAATAAGAGGAGGCGTTCATAATGAACAAAACAGAATTAGTTGAAGCTATGGCTAAACAGACCGGTTTATCCAAGAAGAATGCTGAAGCAGCTCTGAAGGCTTTCACAGAGACAGTTGGTAAGGAACTGAAGAAGGGCGGAAAGGTTCAGTTAGTTGGTTTCGGTACATTCGAAGTTTCCAAGAGAGCAGCTAGAGAAGGCAGAAATCCTCAGACTGGTGCAGTTATGAAGATTAAAGCTTCCAAGGCTCCTAAGTTCAAAGCTGGTAAGGCTTTAAAGGATTTAGTTAACAAGTAAGAAGCGCTTAATATTAGCGGAAATTACTACGGCAGGATCCTGCCGTAGTATTTTTTTGGAGAAGAATATGAGATTAGACAAGTATCTGAAGGTATCCAGGATCATTAAACGCAGGACTGTTGCAAATGAAGCCTGTGATGCGGGCCGTGTCACGATCAACGGGCGTCCGGCCAAGGCATCTGCGGATGTGAAAGTCGGAGATGTCTTAGAGATCATGTTTGGCACGAAACCGGTTAAGGTTGAGGTGCTTTCCGTACAGGAAACGGTCAAAAAGGAAGAAGCGGCCGATATGTACAGGAATTTATAAGGCTTGACGCATCAAGGAAAAGCATCTATAATATTATGTAAACAAAGGGCAGAGGGGCCCGTTTTGATAAGGGGAGATCATTATGGCGAGAAGGCGCGTTGCGTTCCGGAAAAAGAGACAGAATCGTCTGGGAATGACGCTGGTAACGATCGTTGTTATCATGCTCTTTGCGGTGATCATGATCAAGAGCATTGATCTGAAAGCAAAGAAAGCAGCGTACGATGAGAAGGAAGTGACGCTGGAGCAGCAGATCGAAGACGAGAAAGCCCGGACGGAAGAACTGATCGAGTACGAAAAATATACCAAGACTGCAAAGTATGTGGAAGAGGTAGCCAAAGACAAACTTGGTCTTGTGTATGAAGACGAGATCATTTTTGAATCGGAAGATGGAAATTAGTTATCAGATCAGGGAACAGGTTTTTCGTTACATCTCTGAGCACCGGTTAATCGAACAGGGCGATGTTGTGATCGCAGGTATTTCAGGAGGGGCAGACTCGGTTTGCCTCCTCTTTTTGTTATTGGAATTACAGGAGAGACTGCAGATCTCGGTGAAGGCAGTTCATGTAGAGCATGGGATCCGCGGAGAGAATGCTCTGAACGATGCCCGGTTTGCGGAGGATCTTTGCGGGAAGCATGATATCCCGCTGACGGTTTTACATGTGAATGCCCTGCAGTATGCCGGGGAGCACCAACTGAGCCTGGAAGAGGCCGCCAGAATATGCAGATATGAAGCATTTGAGCAGATCAGAGCCGGGTACGGAACTGCAAATGTGAAAATCGCGGTTGCGCACCATAAAGGCGATCAGGCAGAAACGGTCCTGTTCCAGCTGGCAAGAGGCAGCGGGATCAAAGGACTCGGCGGCATGCAGAGCAGGAGAGAGCACATCATCAGACCGCTTCTTTCATGCAGCAGGGAAGATATCCTGCTCTATCTGAAGGAAAAGAACATACCTTATTGTATGGATGAGACCAACGCGGATAATTCATACGCAAGAAACCGGATCCGGAATGAGATCCTTCCTGCATTAAAAGAGATCCAGCCCGGCTGCGTGGAACATATCGCAAAAGCCGCGGAGGAGCTGCAGGAGGTCGAAGCCTATCTGCACAGGCAGGCTGAAACAGTCTGTCAAAGCGTTATCATACGCAACGCGGACGGCATAGAGATCGAAACGGGTGATTTTGACAGATATGATCCCGTGATCCGAAAAGAGGTCATACGTGAGGCACTCGCGGCATTCGTTCCGGGCAGAAAGGATATCCTGCGACGTCATATCGACAGCATCCTGAGCCTTATTCAAAAGGAGGACGGAAAGGAGATCCACCTTCCGAAGGGTGTACGCATCAGGAAACAGGGATCACGGCTAGTGTTTGGCACATGGGAGAGCGATCCTGATCAAAGATACCCGGAGGGACCCTGGATCCTGTATACGGGCAAAGAGACAGAGCTGCACGAAAGCGCGGAATTTCCGATCGGGGAAGAGAAGATGCTTGTCAGCCGCGTTTTTGCATATGAATCCGGAGCCGCAATTCCGCAGGATACCTATACGAAATGGCTGGATTATGATAGAATAAAAAACGGTTTTCACATCAGAACCCGCAGAAGCGGAGATTATTTATGCATTGATGAGCAAGGCCATCGAAAGAGTCTGCAGGATTATCTGGTCAATGAAAAGATTCCGGCAGATGTGAGAGACAGGATGCTTCTGATCGCTGACGGAGACCATGTTGTATGGGTGCCGGGATACAGGATCAGCGCATATTACAAGATTTCGGAGCAAACAAAAAAAGTCATCGAAATAAGAATAACAGGAGGCTTTTCATGGGAGACAGAATAAGCGTTTTACTGGAAGAGGAAAAGGTTGATGCCAGAATAAGGGAACTCGGCGCACAGATCAGCAAGGATTACGAAGGAAGATCCGTGCATCTGGTATGCGTGCTTAAGGGCGCAACCTTCTTTACATGCGAACTGGCTAAGCGGATCACGGTGCCGGTAACACTGGACTTCATGTCCGTATCCAGTTACGGGAATGATACCAAGTCCAGCGGCGTGGTACGTATCGTAAAAGACCTGGATGAATCCATACGGGATAAGCATGTGATCGTGGTTGAGGATATTGTTGACTCCGGAAATACGCTGAGCTATCTTTTGACGATCTTAAACGAACGCGGACCCGCAAGCCTTGCGCTCTGTACTCTGTTGGACAAACCGGAGCGGAGACGGGTGGATGTGGCCGTTGACTATACAGGATTTGAGATCCCGGACCGTTTCGTAGTCGGATACGGACTGGACTATGCACAGAAATACAGAAACCTGCCTTATATCGGGGTTGTGGAATTGGAGGATAACCAGTGAACGACAGAAGAAGAGGAATCGGGATCTACTTTTTCCTGCTGCTCATGATCGTGGCGCTGGGCTTTATCTGGAGGCAGGCGGCTCAGGGAAGCAAAAACTACGTTACTTATGCAGAGTTTCAGGAAAAACTGGCCGACAATGAGTATATGTCCATTCAGATCGACCAGAACGCAGAGGTTCCCACAGGTGTGGTTGAAGCCAAACTTCGCAGCGGCGCCATTAATTACCTGTATGTTTCCGATGTGAACGAGATCGAAAAGCTGCTGCAGGGAAAATCACTGGCGTATACCATGTCTGACGTAACGCGGGAAAGCTGGTTCACGGCATATCTGCTTCCGGTGCTGATCGGTGTGGGACTGCTGTTTTTGCTGTTCTTCGTAATGAACAACCAGGCCATGGGCGGCGGCACAAATGCCAAGATGATGAATTTCGGGAAAAGCCACGCCCGGCTTTCCACAGATGATAATAAGATCCGGTTTGCGGATGTGGCCGGATTACGTGAGGAAAAAGAAGATCTGGAGGAGATCGTTGATTTCTTAAAGACTCCCAGAAAATATACCGCGCTTGGCGCAAGGATCCCGAAAGGACTGCTCCTTGTCGGACCTCCGGGAACAGGTAAGACGTTGCTTGCAAAAGCAGTTGCAGGCGAAGCAAAGGTACCGTTCTTCAGCATTTCCGGTTCTGACTTTGTGGAGATGTTCGTCGGTGTCGGCGCATCCCGCGTCAGGGATCTGTTTGAGGATGCCAAGAAAAACGCTCCCTGTATCGTGTTTATCGATGAGATCGATGCCGTGGCAAGACGCAGAGGCGCCGGTATGGGCGGCGGTCACGATGAAAGAGAGCAGACGTTAAACCAGCTGCTCGTGGAAATGGACGGTTTTGGCGTAAATGAAGGCATTATCGTCATGGCTGCGACCAACAGGGTGGATATCCTGGATCCGGCGATCTTAAGACCGGGACGGTTTGATAGGAAAGTTACGGTGGGTACACCGGATGTTAAAGGCAGAAAAGAGATCCTGGATGTACATTCCAAAAACAAACCGCTGGCAGAGGATGTTGATCTGGAGCAGGTTGCCCGGACAACAGCCGGCTTCACGGGAGCCGATCTTGAGAACCTGATGAATGAAGCAGCGATCTATGCTGCAAAAGGAGACAGGGCATACCTGATGCAGGAAGATATCCGGAAGGCCTTTATCAAAGTCGGTGTGGGTGCCGAGAAGAAGAGCAAGGTTATTACGGATAAGGATAAACGGATCACCGCGTACCATGAGGCAGGTCATGCGATCCTGTTTCATGTGCTTGAGGGCGTTGGCCCTGTATATATGATCTCGATCATCCCGACCGGCCCGGGCGCTTTGGGCTATACCATGCCGCTGCCGGAAAAGGATGACGTGCATATTACCAGAAAAGAGATGCTCAATACGATCATGGTAAGCCTTGGCGGCAGGATCGCGGAACAGCTCGCCTGCGACGACATTACGGGAGGCGCTGCCCAGGATATCAAGGATGCCACGAAGGTAGCCAGAAATATGGTCACCAAGTACGGTATGAGCGAAAAACTGGGAATGATCTGCTATGTGGATGATGACGATGAGGTATTCATCGGCAGGGATCTGGCCCACGCAAAGAGCGTCAGCGAAGGAACGGCCAGCTCCATTGACGAGGAAGTGCGTGCGATCATCGGAGACTGCTACAACAAGGCGAAAAAGATCATTGAAGAAAACAGGGACGTGCTTGAGCGCTGCGCAGAGCTTCTGATTGAAAAAGAGAAGATAACAAGGGACGAATTCGAGGCTTTGTTTGTGCAAAATAACGAGGGCATAGTAAAAAGCACCAAAAACGAACCGGAGAATTTGTAAAGTTTGTGCAACCTTAAGATAGACGGAAAAAGGGGGCTTTGCTACAATACACTTGTAACCCCCCAATACATTGTATAGTTTTTACTATACCCCATAAGAAAGAAATACCTTCTCCAGAAAAAGGCAGCTTACAAGCTGCCTTTTTCGCATATATGTGATCTTAAGGATCATGACGTCCGTAAGAATGTATGAACGGGACATCCTGAGAGCCGCATATCTTCCATATATATACAAAATGTGGTATAATACGCTCTGTGGGCGACGAGATACTGTAGTTTGCCTTCATAAAAGGGGAGCAATCATATATGGATTATCAAAGTCAGGGACAGGATTACCTGTCTAAAATGCGCCCTATGTTGAATAAACAGGCGCTTTTTTTCGATTACAGCTCGGATTATGTCATGCCGTTGGAGCCGAGCCGTTACGGAATGGTAAATTTCCGCTTTCGGACGGCCAAGAACAATGTTGATCATGTTTTTC